>CAYTTI010000030.1:0-9796 GCA_964440675.1 uncultured Coriobacteriaceae bacterium | reverse complement strand
CGTCACCAAGTACGAGAAGTACGCCAAGCATAAAGATGGCTCCTGTACAGGCGTTGGGTATTGTGCGGCACATGATATCGTTGAGCGAGCTAATAACGAGCAAAAAGAGGTAGATCGAGCCAATAAGTGCTCGTGCATGAAAACCCCAGGTACAGGCTGCGACAGCAGCACAGCATACGAAACACAGGCAGCTCAGCCATGCAGGAAGGACGTAGCTTGTTGAGCGGCTCCTATACTGCAGGCTCCTACGCTGCCTACAACCCCTACACTGCTCATCTCCAACCTGCATGGTTCAGCCCTATGCCTATGGCTCGACATGCATACGCACCGTTGCATAAATGCCTGCATTGCCATCGGTTACATTGCCATCGGTTAATTCAACGCAGGTGCTGTGTGGTTCTTGATAGACCACCGGTACGATGCTGTCACCGAGCACGGCAGGCTTGCGATAGGAAACATCAATCGCAGATATATCCTCGCTCATACGAGCCGCATTACGTGCAATTTCTACGTAATAGGCATTGTTAACATGGTTGTTGGTGTCCAATAAGTGTTCAGAGACTATGGTGGGAGTGCTACGGCGGGGATTCCCGTGTGGGTGAATCGTGAGGTGAGTTTTTGGCATATCAAGTCGAGGCGCGATGTCAGCTTGGTAGCGATCTTCTTCTGATGCGGGGATTGTAATGGCTCGCTTTTTTTGCAGGCTGTAATAGAGCCATAAGGAATCTGCCTCTGCGAGTCGCGTTCCGTCGGGCCTTGCAAGTACAAACTCGCGTGCCGCCACCCGTCCGCTTACATTTACGGGCCACGTTTGTGAGACAACTTCTTCGTCTAGGAATGGACGCTCATAAATGCGGATTTGCCAAGCAGCAACGAGCCAGGCGCAGCCTTGTCCCGCCAGTGTTGTCCAGCCGCTGCCAACGGACTCCGAATGAAATACCGAACAATCTTGGAAGTAGTCCATGAGCGACTTAATCGTGAGTTTGCCAGCCTGGTCGGTTTCTGAATAACGGATTCGCCCGCTGAATGAATACATGTGCTCAACCTCGATAACGTGGAAAACCTGACTACAAACTTGACAGCAGTAGCGCAAAGCTCAGTGCTCAGTGACCTATTCTGTTCGCAGTGCTTCTACCGGATCCTTGCGCGCTGCAGCCTGAGAAGGAATCAGCGATGAGAAGAGGGTAAGGATGACGCTCAAACCCACGAGCACTGCGGTGCTTGCAACAGGCAGCGCCATAACTTGAGAGATTCCCATAGAGGCGCGCACCGCAGTATTAATGGGAACTGAGATCAGGGCTACTAAGGCTACAGCAAAGATACCAGCAGCTAAACCTTCTATAGCAGCCTCGGCGTTAAAGATAGACGCAATGTTTCGCTTGGAGGCGCCCATGGCGCGAAGAATTCCAATTTCCTTTTTGCGTTCAATAACAGAGATGTAGGTAATGATGCCGATCATGATGGAGCTCACCACCAAGCTGATGCTTACGAAGGCAATAAGCACCAAGGAGATGGTATCGATGATATCGGTCACCGACCCAAGGAGTGCCCCAACGCTGTCGGTGTACGAGATAACTTGCTCCTCGCGCCCCTCGCTGAGCATTTGTTCGTTGTAGGCGTCGATGCTTTCGAGTATGAGTTCCTTACTCTTCAAGTCGATGGGGTAGAGGCGTATGGCTTCAAGCATGTCTTCTGAGGCATATCCCAGCGTTGCAAGATTCGAGTCGTAGCTCAGTGAATTTGCATTGGCATAGGTAGTGAGCAATTCGAGCAAGTCGTCGCTTGTGATATTTACCTGTATGGCAGCCGAGAGAGCTTCTTCATCAATGGTAAAGGCACTGGTGAGATTTTGGGCGAGTTGGCTAGCGAGCTGGCTGCTGAGTGAAGAAGAGAGTTGGGATACAAGCGACTGCATTGCTTGCGTGAGTGCGAGTTCGAGCTGTGTGGCAATCTGGTCGCTTACGAGTGGGGCGTAGCTTGCAAGCTGCTCGGTAAGGTAGCTGGTAAAGTAGTCCATCAAGTTTGTAGCCACATTGGTATCTTGTAGAGCCGTTGCAAGTTGGTTGGTGGCAGATTGCATAAGCTGCTGCGCCTCATCAGACGCAAGGTACGCATCGAGGGCGTCTGCAGCGCTCATGCCCGGATTGTTCGCCATAAAGGCGATGTAGCCGTTCATGGTATCGGAAAAGAGCTGGGTTGCCACCTGCGTTATCGCCGTGCTTTGCTCATCAGTAAGCTCAAAGCCCGCTTCCTCTACATAGTCAGGAAAGTTCTCCATATCTGCTGCTAGCGATGTGAGGACGGCCGACATAAGATCGCTTACATCGAGAGCGTCTGCAAGGGAGGTGCTGTCGAGTGCATTGCTACCACTGATGTCGAGGCTGGAGAGATCTATACCCGCAAGCCCTGAGCCATCGAATGAAAATGCATCTTCAAGTGCACTTGCATCAATGCTAAAGAGACTAGAAAGGTCATACTCCCCGGTCGCTCCTTCTTGCAGGCTGTCGAATGTTTCCCCCGTAAATACATCGACATCTGGGTTTGCAAGCTGATCCTGCACTATCTGATAGGAGGCTGTCTGCTCCATGATGTATGAGGTGAGCTCTTGGGTATATGCTATGCCTTCGCTTAACATCGACATACCCGTTTCGTCGTTGGGTTGGATAATGCCGACAACCTTTAGTTCAACGCCATCCTGTTCTAATACCGTGCGCATATAGTCGGTGTCACTCGACTTATCTACCCAGCTTGTTCCATCACTGCTTTGCGCATAGGTGGCAGCAGAGGGTAAGACGATAAAGCTCATCTCGAGAATATCGTCATAGGTAACCGCGTCATCCTCTTGAGGCACGCTGTAGGATTGACCGGTAGCAAGCGCTTCAAGCGCATCGCTCAGTATTTGTGGGTCGTATACACCGATGGAATAGAGCGTGTAGTCGGTAATGCTCCCAGAAGAGTTGAGCACCAGCACACACTCATCGTATGAACTCGCCCATCTGCCAGCAACAAGGTCATACTGGGATTGCAGGATATCTTCGCTGCCTATCATCTCCTGAAACGAGCCACTTGTACTGAATCCACTGATGCCTATGCTTACCGACAGTGAGCTTCCGGTTGAGGATGTACTGGATCCCGTGGTACTCGAGGGGCTCAGACGCACCACAGACTCTGAGGTGTCGCTTGCATATATTTGTGGGGCGATTCCGTAGTCGTAGTCGATGGCAGAAACGTAGTCTTTGATGTCTGAGCTATCGGATTCAATCCAGTCCCGAAATGAGCTTAAGTCGTTAGATTCAATACTGGCGAACATATCTTGAACAATCTGAGTTGCTGAAAGTATGTCCGACGGGGAGTCTTCGTCCGTTTCTTCCTGCGTCATGGTCGCGCTTACAAAGCTCGCTAAGTTGGTGTTGGAGCTGGTAATGGATAGCGGGTAGGAGCTGAGCATGTCGCTTTCCACCTTGGCTATGTAGTTGTTAACGCCATTTGCAAGTGCGAGAATTGCCGCAATGCCAATGATTCCAATGGAGCCTGCGAAGGACGTCATGATGGTGCGGCCTTTTTTGGTCATCAGGTTTGAAAATGAAAGGCGCAGCGCGGTAGGAAAGGACATCGAAGCTCGGTGTTTACGTGTTGGGAGTGCACTGCACTGTGCTTTGTCTCCCTCATACGAATGCGCATCACTTTGTACGGGATCCGTGTCACTTTGCACGTGTCCGTTTTGTATGCGCACCGTTCGAGTTGCATAGGAATCAGCCAGCTCTGGATTATGAGTCACCATGATAACCAGGCGCTCGCGCGATACCTCCTGTAAGAGATCCATGATCTGTAGACCTGTGTCGGTATCAAGAGCTCCGGTGGGCTCATCGGCGAGAATAATATCAGGGTCGTTTACGAGTGCGCGCGCAATTGCTACGCGCTGGGCTTGACCACCGGAGAGCTGCCCGGGGCGCTTGTTGATGTGCTCGGAGAGTCCTACTTTGTCGAGTGCATTGCGCGCTCGTTGCCTGCGCTCTGAACGGGAAATACCTGCGAGGGTAAGCGCAAGCTCAACATTGGAGAGAACCGTTTGGTGAGGGATGAGGTTGTAGCTTTGAAATACAAAGCCGATACGATGGTTGCGGTAGCTGTCCCAGTCTGCAGCAGAGTAGTGTGCCGTTGATGTTCCGTCAATAATGAGGTCACCCTGATCCATACGATCAAGGCCACCTATAACGTTGAGCAAGGTGGTTTTGCCTGAACCCGAAGGACCTAAAATAGCGACAAATTCGCTTGCCCGAAATGTAAGGGATACGCCATCGAGTGCCTTTTGCGTGAACGATCCTGTGGTATATGCTTTGTGAACATCACGCAATTCAATCATGACGACGCTCCTATGACTACGCTTCTGCAACTATAACTACGCTTCCGTAACGCTTACCTATATACAGCCTTGTGTGGGATGAATGTGTTCACGCGCCGGTACTGTCCACGCACTGTTCACGTGCCTATACTGCTCACGCGCTGTTCACGCGCCCATGAGGTAGTATTGTATGCCACCTGAGGCGAATTGATTTTTGAGGTAGCACTGACGCCCTATGAATACTCGCAAGACGCTCACGAAATCTCAACGTATCTCAAACATTGTGCGGCTCGCGGCACCAGTTATGTTGGGATACCTTGCCATAGGTGTACCGTGTGGAATTCTTGAAAGTCAGGCAGGACTCACACCGGGCATGTGTTTCATTTTTTCCGCAAGCTTCTACACGGGTGCAGGTCAGTTTATGTTGTCCAACCTGCTTTTGGCAGGAGTTGCTCCTGTGTCGGCGATTGCCTCTATTACCTTTGTGAATACCCGTCAGCTCTTGTACTCAGCCTCGTTTGCTCCCTTTTTTAGTAAGGCAGGCAGGTTAGTGAGCTTCTTTTTTGCGGCAACCGTTACCGACGAAAGCTTCGCTTTGAACCTCACGCAGTTTACCAACCAAGATAAGCAGCGCAATCAGGACAAGCAGTGCAATCAGGATAGGCGCTGGGAAGCCGCCGATGCATTACTGCTCAATCTCTTCTGCATGAGTGCATGGGCCTGTGCTAACGCGCTTGGAGCTGTCGTGGGAAGTGTACTGTCCCTGCCCGTTGCAATCGCTTCTTTTGCCATGACATCTATCTTCGTGTGTTTGCTACTCACACTGGATCACAACAGAGCAACGGTGGTGGCGTCACTTGTCGCTGCAGCGGGAACCGTCGTATGTAAGCTGGTTGGGATAACCTCGCCTGCAATATTGATCGGTGCATTTGTCGGTCTTGTGGCTGGCACCTTGGTAGGGGAGGCACAGCGCGCATGACCTGGCAAACCTTCTGGATATACTATCTGCTCTTAATGGTGGGCATGCTCACCTTTCGCTGTGTCCCCATGTTCGTTCTCAAGGGGAGAGTGTTGCCCGAGCGTGTGCACCGCATACTCTCACTTATTCCTGCCGCTGCCTTTGCTGCACTGGTTGCAAACGACCTCTTCTCTCCCGATTTGCTTGCAACAGGGCTTGTACCTGCCCTGATACCACTGATTGCAGCGCTTATCGTTGCAGCTGTTGCACTGAAAACTGGTTCACTTGTTGCGTCAGCTCTGACGGGAATAGTGGTCTATAGTCTGCTTACACTCATCGTGTAGGAAGCCCTGAGAGCTGGCGGGAGCTTCCGTTCATCACGCTCATCATAGAGGGAGTTCCGCCCTCATCGTGTAGGAAGCCTGTGGGAGCTTTTAAGAAGGTTTAAGAAGGTGTCGCTCATCGTATAGGAGCTGTGTGCTGAACGCTGTAAACTGTGCTGAGTACCGTGCGCTGCGCGCTATACAATGCGCTGCGCGCTTGCAATGCGCTAGGCACCGCTCGCCAAGGTGCTGCTCGTAAGAGGCACCGCTCGCCAAGGTGCTGCGCGCCAAGTGCTGCTCGCTACGTGCTGCGTGTTGTACGATCACTGTGTGACCAAGACTGTGGAGGTCGTGCTATGAAGGGTATTGTGCTTGCCGGGGGCTCAGGAACTCGTTTGCATCCCATTACCACCGTTACATCTAAACAACTGCTTCCGGTGTACGACAAGCCGATGGTCTATTACTCCTTGTCGGTCTTAATGATGGCAGGTATTCGAGACATTCTCATTATTTCTACTCCAACAGATTTGCCCAACTTTAAGCGTCTGTTTGGGGATGGCTCTAAGCTTGGCCTCAACCTAAGCTATAAGGTTCAACCTTCACCTGATGGTTTGGCTCAGGCTTTTATCCTAGGCGAAGAGTTTATAGCAGGGGATCGCTGTGCGCTCATCCTAGGTGACAACATCTTCTTCGGTCATGGCTTTGAACAGATGCTTGCCAATGCCGTTGCACGCAGCACAGGTGCAACCGTGTTTGGGTATCAGGTAGAAGATCCCGAGCGTTTTGGCATTGTTGAATTTGATGCCAATGGGCGAGCAGTATCTATTGAAGAAAAGCCCGAACATCCTAAGAGCGACTACTGTGTGACGGGGCTCTATTTTTATGATGAATCGGTGTGTGAGTTTGCCAAGACGCTTACGCCGTCCAATCGAGGTGAACTCGAAATTACCGACCTCAACCGTATCTACCTAGAGCAGGGCAAACTCAATGTAGAAACCCTGGGACGTGGCTTTGCCTGGTTTGACACCGGAACAGTCGATTCCCTCTTTGAGGCGGCGGAGTTTATTCGTGTCATCGAAAAACGCACGGGGGTTAAGATTTGTGCGCCCGAGCAAATCGCCTTCCAACATGGCTGGATAGATGTCGAGCGCCTGGTACAGGCAGGTGAGGCAGCAAAGAAGTCCGACTACGGACGCTATCTGCTCCGGGTAGCTGAGCAGGCAAGCTAGCCTGCGGGGTAGTACGGGCTGTTAGGATCAACCACCAGCAAGTTGGCATGTTCGAGAATTGTTACCTCGTAGGACGATATGGTGCCTTCTACCAGTTCACCGTCAAACTCGAGCGGGAGCTCTCTTGATGCCTGCACCCGCACTCGTTTTCCCTGGAAGCTTTCGATGTAGGGACGCTCAAGCTGCTTGCCTGTTTTATCGATAATGCCTGCAATGAGCGGGCCTACCAGCTGCGTGGTACGCTCGTTTTCCAGTACCACCACTTCAAGTAGGCCATCGTTCATACTACTGTCTGCAACCAGCTGAATACCTGCGGTAATAGTGGTATTGTTGCCCACAATACAGGACACACCCTGTCTTTGATGTACAACTCCATCGACCTCTATTGTGTAGCTTGCCTGGGGTGGTTCAAGGTTTGAGGTAGCAGCAACAAAATAAGCGGCCTCACCATAGGCTTCCTTGAGGTCAGCAGCATCTTGCATAAGGTTGGCGTCAAAGCCGAGCCCTGCCATCATGGAAAAGCCACGCACATGCTCCTCTCCCTCAGAGTCTGTCCAGCGCATCTGTGCGAGGTCGGTATACGCGAGTCGCCCTTCCCTACACGCATCAACGATTGCGGCGGGCTCATAGGCATTACCCAAGGCGTTAAAAAGCAGATTGGCCGTACCCGAGGGGAAAATGCAGGTAGGGATTCTGCGATAGCGCAGGGCAAATAACACGTTTGCAACCGTGCCGTCACCCCCGGATGCCACTACCAAATCGAATTTTTCAGCATCACGCAGCGCCTCGGTGGGTTCTAAGCCTCCACCAATAAGACGGATAGTGCATTCGTCGCCGCTGGTGAGCAACAGACGTTCAAACTCATAAATCGTGTCAAGTCCATAGCCACTCAAACTGTTATGAATAATGAGCGTTTTCATGAGCCCCTCCAAGGACTGTGTACGTGTTGACTATGTTAGCAAGCTCCACTGAATATATGTGGTGTAGGTTAAGATTTTGTACGCTTACCATCGTGGGTCTTCCATATGCAAAGGTTTTGTGTGCAAAGGTTCTGTTTGCGAGCTTTTGTTCGTGGGGTTCTATTCGCGAATTTACGGGGGTTCTGTTTGTGGATACCCTATTTGCGAATTTGCGGCATTCTGTTCGTGGATGTTCTAAAAGAGAGGTTGCTGTGCTGCTATCGGATTCTTATGAGCTCGCGCAATTCTGTGAGCGCGCAAAGCAGGGGACGGTACTTGCGGTAGATACTGAGTTCATTCGTGAGAAGAGCTACTGGCCGCAGCTTTGCTTAATACAGCTTGCTACAGCCGATGAGATTGCTATAGTCGATCCGCTCGCCGAGCTCGATTTGACACCGCTGGCGGACCTGCTTGCTCATCCGCAGGTCATAAAGGTGTTTCATGCCTGTCGGCAAGATATTGAAGCCCTTTTGCATGAGCTTGGACGCATGCCCGAACCGGTGTTTGACACCCAAATTGCCTGTGAGTTTGTAGGCCAGCGCCCTCAGCTTGGCTACAGTGCCCTGGTGCAAAGCTATTGCGGTGTTCAGTTGCCTAAAACCGTATCCCTTACGGATTGGTCGCTCCGACCACTTTCACAACGAGAGCTCTCCTATGCCGAGGATGACGTACGCTACCTGCCAGGCATCTACACTACCTTGGTTGAGCGTTTGCACGAGCTCAATCGCATGGACTGGGTGCAGCCTGAAATGAAGGCGCTGACGAATCCTGCTCACTACGTCAGAGACCCTCAGACGGCCTATAAGCGTCTGCGTAAAAGCAATGGGCTTACGCGCCGTCAGCTTGCGGTTGCAAAGGAACTTGCTGCTTGGCGCGAAACGACGGCCGCTCAAGCGGACATTCCGCGCAGGTGGCTCATGCGCGACGAGGTTATTGTCGAGCTTGCCAAACGTTGTCCTACCACTGCAGCGGAACTTACCCGCACGCGCGGATGTCAGAAGCTTTCCGCATCCAATATCCAGGCGATTCTCCAGGCTATTGAGGTGGGTCTTGCACATCCTGTACATATGCTGCCCGAAACCAAGCGCCATACACGTTCAAGCGTTGAGCAGGATAGTGTGGTCGATCTTATGTATGCCTTGCTTCGGATTATCTCGGAGGCAAGCGACATCGCCCCGCAGGTTATAGCGACACGTGATGATTTGCTCGATTTTGCATTCGGTTCATCCGATAGTCCACTGCGTGAGGGTTGGCGATATGAACTTGTGGGTAAAAAACTTGAGCGTTTACTTGTAGGCGAGCTTGGCCTTACGGTTAAAGACGGCAGCGTTGAGCTGCTGTAGCTTGAGCTGCTATAGCTCGCATTGCGATAGCGCGAGTTGCAATAACTCGCATTGCGATAGCGCGAATCGCTCGAGCGCGAATTGGTATAGCTCGAATTGCTCTAAGGAGTGGCAGGTACCATGTATTACTACGGCTACAGTCCTTCATATCTCATGCTCGTTGTTGCTTCGCTGGTGCTGGGGCTTGGTACTCAGGCATACATCAGGAGTACATACAAGCGCTGGTCGCGTGTATCTGCTGGTACGCGACAGACCGGTGCTCAGGTTGCCCAGCGCATGCTTGCTGCAGAAGGCGCAGGCAGTGTGGATATACTGCGCTGCTCTGGAATGCTGAGCGACCACTACGACCCGCGCGATCGTTGCTTGCATCTCTCCAGTGAAAACTTGAGCGGGGGCTCGGTTGCCTCCATTGCGGTGGCCTGTCATGAGGCGGGTCATGCGGTACAGGACGCTCAAAGCTATACACCCTTAAAATTGCGCTCTGCCTTGGTACCGGTAGTTAATTTCACCACGAATTTCTGGATGATTCTCTTTTTTGTTGGTATAGCCATGAGTTTTGCCGGCCTTATTCGTTTGGCAATTGCGCTCTTTGCCTTCTCAGTGCTGTTTCAGCTGATCACGCTCCCGGTTGAGTTCAATGCG
>CAYTTI010000029.1:3898-9818 GCA_964440675.1 uncultured Coriobacteriaceae bacterium | reverse complement strand
GGACACATGGAAGGCAGTATGTTTACCGATCTCTCTCGCATATGTGTATGCGGAGGGGACGGTGGTGCGGGTTGCATGTCATTTCGTCGTGAAGCGCATGTTCCTAAAGGGGGTCCAGACGGGGGAGACGGCGGCCGCGGTGGCAGTGTTATCCTCGAGGTAGATCCTCAGCTCTCATCCCTTATTGATTATCGATTTAAGCATCACTTTCGAGCGACGCGCGGCACGCATGGTCAGGGAGCACGTCGGCACGGCAAGGATGGCGAGGATCTCGTTTTGCGTGTGCCCGTGGGCACTGTTGTGAGAGAGCTCGATCCCGAAACCATGGAGCCTATGTATGTAATTGCCGATCTTACCCACCCCCGTGAACGGGTAGTCGTTGGTCCTGGCGGTGCTGGTGGTCGAGGCAATATTCATTTTGTTACCTCGGTTCGCAGAGCCCCTGCGTTTGCCGAGAAGGGAGAGCCAGCATCCGAGCATTGGATTGAACTTGAAATGAAATTGCTTGCGGATGTTGCCTTAGTAGGTATGCCCAGCGTGGGCAAAAGTTCCCTCATTGCACGCATGAGCGCAGCGCGTCCCAAAATTGCCGATTATCCCTTTACGACACTCATTCCCAACCTGGGGGTGGTGAAGGCTTCTGGCGGTAGTTCCTTTGTCTGTGCAGACGTGCCGGGTCTTATTGAAGGGGCGAGTGCGGGCAAGGGTTTAGGACATCGCTTTTTACGCCATGTTGAGCGCAGCGCGCTTCTGTTACATGTGGTTGATATTTCGGGCGGTATGGAAGGGCGCGACCCCATAGAGGACTACGAGGTGATTAATCGCGAGCTGAGCGCATATGCTCCAGCACTTGCCGACCGTCCGCAGATAGTCGTTGCGAACAAGTGCGATATATCCAACACTGATGAGGCGTGCCAGCGCTTAGAGGCGCGCGTCGTATCAGATGGACGACGCCTGTTGAGGGTATCGGCGGTTACCGGAGAAGGGATCGCCCAGCTTGAGAACATATGCGCCGATGAAGTGAGTCGCCTGCGCTCTGAGTTGAGCTATGATGCGCAGCCACATAGCTATGGCACGCAGCCATACAGCCATGGCACACAGCCGCGCCATTTCGAGCAAAACTTTGAACATATATGGGAGTTCCGTCGTAAAAAACGTGAGCGCTCCTTTGAGATTAGCCGTGAACAAGATCATGTATGGCGGGTACAGGGCACGGCAATCGAACGGATGGTTGTACAAACCGACTGGGACAACGATGAGGCGATCACCTACCTTCAACATAGGTTTCGGCGCATGGGCCTTGACGATGCGCTTGAACATGCTGGGTGTGTATCGGGTGATGAGGTGCGTATCTTGGGATACGCTTTCAGTTATGAAGGAGCGTCTGCAACAGATATATACCGTGAGCTCGATGACCGAGACGACAGTATCCTGGGCGATAACGTCTGGCCTGGGTAGGAGGTAGGCATGGACAGCGCGCGCCACACCGGACGCCTTATCGTGGCCAAGCTTGGATCAACTACGCTGGTAGACGAAGGCGGTGCGCTCGATAGAGCGTTTATTGAGCGACTCTGCAAGCAGGTAGCGCAGCTTATCGACCAGGGTGACCGCGTCATTATCGTGTCGAGCGGTGCAATTGCTGCTGGCATACAGCGTCTCAAGCTGCCCATGCGCCCCGAAAAGCTTCCGTACCTACAAGCCTGTAGTGCTGCAGGACAGGCCGTACTTACCGAAGTGTATGCAGAGGCGTTGGAAGCCCACAATATACCATGTGGTCAGGTACTGCTTACGCGTGCCGACGTGATGAGCCGCACAAGTTACCTCAACATTAGAAATACCCTGGATACCCTACTTGACCTGGGCGCAGTTCCCGTTGTTAATGAGAACGATACGGTCTCGCCAACGGAAGTAAGCTTCGGCGAGAACGACATGCTTGGCGCTATTGTGAGCGTGCTGGTGGGAGCAGATATCTACGTGATTTTGTCCGACGTTGACGGTCTTTATACAGCGGATCCCGCCACGCATCCCGAAGCCGAGCTTATTCCTTGCGTTGAGCGGGTTGATGTCTCAATCCTCAGGATGGCAGGAGATGCGCGTACACGAATTGGTACTGGTGGTATGGCTTCAAAGGTTCGCGCAGGTCGCGCTATGCTTGCTGCGGGTATTCCCATGGTAGTTTGTCGCGGTCGCGACCAGGATGCGCTTGTTCGTGTGGTACGCGGTGAGGCAGTGGGAACACGTTTTGAGTCAGCTGAGACGCCACGAGAAGCACCTCGAAAGCTCTGGATTGGTATTGCTGGTATGTCGGTTGGCGAAATAGTAGTTGACCGTGGAGCTGAGCGGGTGCTACTCGAAGAAGGGGCATCCCTTCTCCCCGTTGGCGTGCATGACGTGTTAGGAGACTTTGCCCCAGGTGATGTGCTCAATGTTGTTAACATGGACGGGGATCTCATTGCGCGTGGTCTCACACGTTACTCATCTCAAGAGCTGAGGAAGGCCGCAGGCTTGCGTCTTGACATCATTGCGCGCTTTATGCCTGAAAAACATGATCAACCGGCGATCCACCGCGATGAGTTGTTGGTGTTTTAGGCAGGAAGTGTTTTGAACGGGGAGCGCTCAGAGGGCGTTTTAGGTAGAGAGCGTTTTAGGCAGGGAGCAGCTATGGAGACTCCGGACTTTGCAGAGTTTGAAGCCTTGTTGCCTCATATCGCTGTAGAAGGAGACCAGCTGTATCGTCTGGGGATCATGGGTGGCACCTTCGATCCCATTCACTATGGACACCTCGTTACCGCTCAGCAGGCAATGGGCGATCTTGATCTCGACGGCGTTTTGTTTATGCCAACAGGTCGTCCTGCCTTCAAGCAAGATCGCTTTGTGACAAGCGGTGAAGATCGCTACTCTATGGTGCTGCTCGCGACTTCATCTAATCCACATTTCTTTTGCAGCCGATTTGAAATTGCCCGTCCGGGCATTACCTACACGGTTGACACCCTTCGTCTTATGCGCCAGTTCTATTCCGACCATGTTGAGTTCTACTTTATTACGGGTGCTGACGCTGTAGCAGAAATCTTGTCATGGCACGATGCTGCCTCCATTGCGCGACTTGCTAAAATTGTCGGGGCCACCCGTCCTGGCTATGACCTCGATTCTGCATGTAAGGATATTGCCCATTCGCCCTACAACTTCGATGTGACCTATCTCGAGGTGCCTGCGCTACCCATTTCCTCCAGCTATTTGCGTCAGCGTCAGGCAGAAGGACAGTCCCTGCGCTACTTAACGCCGGAGTCGGTTATTGGCTACATCGAAAAACATGGGCTCTATCGCTCAGATGAGAAGATGATTTCATGAGTTGTACGCCTTCTTATGTGGGTCGTGAATCTTCTTGTGAGGGCGGTGAGCTTTCTGTATGAGCGATGAGTCCATGAGCAGTGAGCTATCGCCTCACGCCCAGCAAGCCTTACTCGCACGTATAGAAGAGGATGTGAGGCAGCACTTTGCACATAAGGCACATCGCCTCGCACACAGCTTGGGGGTAGCGCGCACAGCCGGACAACTTGCAAAGCTGTACGGTGTCTCAAATTTTCATGCTCGTGCGGCAGGTTTACTGCACGATTGGGAGAAGGCTTATTCCGATGAGGTCGTGCTGACACGTGCGCGTAAGCTCAAGGTAGAGCTTGCCTGTGATCTCGAGCATGCCATTCCCTTACTCCACGGACCGGTTGCTGCCTTACGCTTGCCTCAGCGCTACCCAGAGCTTCCTGATGAGGTGTGGCATGCCGTGGCAGTTCATACAACTGCCGAGGGTTCTCTTTCCGCGCTGGACAAGGTGGTCTATATCGCCGACGCGATAGAGCCGGGGCGCACGGCGGCAGCTTCCAAGAAGCAGCGTGCTATGGTTGGACACGCAAGTTTGGACGTGCTCTTTTGCACAAGCATTGCCTCAAGTATTGCCTATGTTGCACAAACACAGCGTTTTCTCTATCCGCCCACGCTTACAACCTACAATGAATATGTGCTTAAGACTACACAAGGTTCAAAGGTTGTGACAGGGTAAAGACTGCAACAGATTCAAAGGTTGCAACAGATTAAAGACTGCACAAAGTGGAAGATTGTACAAGGTTACATACAGGAGCGTGTATGAGTATAGACCCACACGAAATTTCTCAGCTCGCGGTTGTGGTTGCCAACGATTGCAAGGCAGAGGATGTTGAGCTACTCTCAATTGCCTCAATTTCAGATGTCGCAGATTACTTCGTGATTTGTACGGCTGCCAATCGCCCCTTGCGCGACCATATTGTCGAAGAGCTTGAGTCTGCCATAAAAAAAGAGTTCGGTCTTGTACCATTTCAGGTAGAAGGCCGTGTGCACGACGGTTGGATGCTTTTGGATTACGGCTCGGTGGTGTTACATGTGTTTCTTCCCGAAGCGCGCGAGCACTACCGCTTAGAGCGCCTGTGGAGCAATGAGTTTTCAGGAGAGTAAGGCATCCGCATGGCTCGGTTCAGGAGAATAAGGCATCTGTGTGGCTGGATGTACCCGTGTGGTTGGGCTCGAACACACAGTGTTAGGCAGCGTTACCTACAGCGTTAAGAACATCGCGCTGCGTGGGTTTCATATAAAATGCATGGCTACATCGCTGTGTATAACGTATTATGTAGAGCCGTGTTTAGACTCGGCATCCTAAGATGATGCATGTTAGAAGGAGTGTTCATTGTCTGCTAAGATCCGTCTCGCGCGCCACGGCGCCAAGAAGCGTCCTTACTACCGTATCGTTGTCGCCGATAGCCGCAT
The DNA here is from genome assembly GCA_964440675.1 of uncultured Coriobacteriaceae bacterium. Classification (GTDB taxonomy): domain Bacteria; phylum Actinomycetota; class Coriobacteriia; order Coriobacteriales; family Atopobiaceae; genus CADBMC01. The sequence goes on along the minus strand of CAYTTI010000029.1, from coordinate 5,027 downwards.
GCCTCGCGACGGTCGCTTTATCGAGCAGGTTGGTCGTTACAATCCGCTGACAAACCCTAAGACTATCGAGCTTGATCTCGAGAAGGTGGATGCGTGGATAAGCAAAGGTGCGCAGCCGACCAATGCGGTCTCCCACCTTATTGACATCGTTCGTGGCGACAAAGCAGAACCTGAGCAGAAGATCAAGGTATCTAAGAAGGCCGCAGCTAAGGCTGCTGCAGCCGCGCAGGCTGCCATGTAGAAGGCTGTACAGGATGCAGAAGAAATTACTGCTGAAGTGGAGTGAGTATGATGGCAGTCGAGGCGAGTGAAATGAGCGCTGCGCCTGGAGATGAAGCCTTTGTAAACGAGGCGGAACATATCTCATTTGAAGAGGCTTTCACTGATGAGGTTGCCCAAGACCAGGTGGATGACAAGGTTGTGGATCTCATCGAGTATCTCGTCTGCTCTCTTGTTGAGGATGTCGATGGCATCTCCTTAGATGTTACCGACGGTGAGTCCTCTGTGTTGGTTGAAATTAGCTGTTCGCCCAATGATATCGGTCGCGTTATTGGGCGTAAGGGTCGTACGATCAAGGCGATTCGTACGCTTGCGCGTGCGCTTGGTCAGCGCGTGGGTACCTCAGTCGAGGTTGAAGTGCTTGGATAGGCGTGAGCTGTGCTATGTCGTTATAGGTCGGTTGCCGTCGTTGTTAAGGCACATGGTAGACGCGGGAAGGTCGTTGCTGAACCGGCAGGCGGCCTTCCTATGCTTTTACGAGCTGGCATGGAGGTAGCCATCGTTCCTCCAGAGCTGAGAGGCTCGCGTTATCGTACGGTGTTGTCTGTTGAGAGTTCTTCTACCGCCCAATGTATCGAGCTCTCGGGGATACAGGATAGGGCTGCAGCGGAAGCCCTTGTTGGCAAAACCCTGCTGGTAGCCCAAAAAGACCTACCAGAGCATATCGATGTGCTCGATGTATCTCGCCTCATCGGACGTCGTGTTGTTGATGAGGGTAGGGGCGTCGCAGGGCACATCCATGAAGTTATGCGTGGTCCCGCAAACGATGTGTGGGTACTTCATCTCGAGCCAGATGGTCGTGAGGTACTGATTCCCGTCATCGATGAGGTAGTGCTCGACATTCCTCAAG
>CAYTTI010000029.1:0-3888 GCA_964440675.1 uncultured Coriobacteriaceae bacterium | reverse complement strand
CAAGATGAGTCAGCCATCGTTTGCGAGCCAATTATCCACGAGCCAATAGTTGTCCGTATACCTCAGGGACTTTTGTAGGGAGCTGTGGTAGGGAGTTATGGTGCCGCTATACGAGGTGATAACTGTTCTTCCCGAGGTGTTCTCACCCTATATGCGTGCGTCCATCGTGGGGCGTGCTCGTGCACGGGGCTTGTTTCACTTCAAGGCATACGATCTGCGTGACTGGACCCATGACAGGCACAGGACGGTTGATGACGCTCCCTTTGGTGGAGGGCCGGGCATGCTCATGAAGCCTGAACCTGTGTACGAGGCGGTGGAAGATCTGAGCTCGCGGGGTAACTCCAAGCCCCATATCGTCATGTTTAGTCCGGGGAGACACAGCTTTTGCCAAGCCGATGCGCGTCGTCTGAGCACCTTGGATCGGCTGCTCTTTGTATGTGGCCGCTACGAGGGCTTCGATGAGCGCGTGTACGCTTTGGCCGATGAGGTACTTTCCGTGGGCGATTACATTTTGACGGGCGCTGAGCTTGCCGCCCTTACCGTTATGGATGCCACCATTCGTCTGCTTGATGGAGCTTTGGGGGATAGTCAGAGCGCAGAGGATGAATCGTTTTCTGATGGCTTGCTTGAATACGAGCAATATACGCGTCCAGCTTCATTTCGTGCTATGGACGTACCGGAGGTGTTACTTTCGGGCGATCACGGAGCGGTAGACGCATGGCGGCGACGTAACAGCCTTGAGCGAACGGCGCGCTGGCGTCCCGATTTGCTCAAAACAGCTCATCTCTCACGAGAGGAGCAGGCATATATTCGTGAACTTGGTATTGATGGGCTTGGAGCTGATGGTTGTGGCGTCTGACAAAGCATCCTCCTACAAACCGCAATCTGACGAATCTGCAGCTGGCGGCTCGCCATCGAAATCGGCAAAGTCAACCATTTCGTGGCTTATTGCCGTTGTCGGTGCGGTTGTCCTCGCGCTGTTCATACGTACATACGTTGCTGAGCCCTTTGTTGTGCCAACCGGCTCGATGCTTGAAACAATCCAGCTCGATAACCGTATTGTGGGAGAAAAGCTGAGCTATCTTTTCCGTGATCCTGAGGTAGGAGATATCGTTACCTTCGTGGATCCCACGGATGAAAACTCTATCCTCATTAAGCGTGTTATCGCTGTTGGTGGCCAGACCGTCGATATTCGAGATGGTTTAGTATACGTCGATGGCGTGGCTTTGGATGAGTCCTATACGACGAGTGCGACTGAGCCGCTTGAGCAGTGGAGTAGCGATACTTTGGACGAAGCCATAAGCTATCCGTACACTGTGCCCGATGGATATGTGTGGGTAATGGGTGATAACCGGGCAAATTCGCTCGACTCACGCTATTTTGGTGCAATTAGCATTGATAGCATTACTGCGCGGGCGTGGTTAATTTACTGGCCGCTGGAAGACGTTTGTTTTCTGTAGTTGAATGAGTGTGAATTCGTGTTGGATGGGTGCAAACTCGCGTTGAGTGAATGCAAACGCGTGTTAGATGGGCGCGAGCTCGTAGGGAAGGTGTAGCACAGACTATGCACAATACGGCAATGACCTTTCAGGATATGATTCTGGCGCTCGAACACTACTGGGCAGATCAGGGCTGCACTATTATGCAGCCCTACGACTCCGAAGTGGGCGCTGGCACCTTTCATACCGCGACGCTTCTGCGTTCACTGGGTCCAGATACGTGGTATGCCTGCTACGCACAACCCTGTAGGCGCCCCACTGACGGACGTTATGGTGAGAACCCCAATCGCCTACAGCACTATTACCAATTTCAGGTCATCTTGAAGCCATCACCTCCGAATAACCAGGAGCTTTACCTCAATTCGCTTACGGCAATTGGACTTGATCCTAAAGAGCACGACGTTCGCTTTGTTGAGGACGATTGGGAGAGCCCAACGCTTGGTGCCTGGGGTCTTGGCTGGGAAGTATGGCTGGATGGTATGGAGGTTACCCAGTACACCTACTTCCAGCAGGTTGGTGGCCTTGAGGTACACCCCACTCCTTTGGAGATTACCTACGGACTTGAGCGCATCGCTATGTATGCACAGGGGGTCGACTCTGTCTTCGACCTCGTGTGGAGTCGCCTGCCCTCCGGCAAAGAGATTAGCTACGGAGATGTCTTCCTCGAAAACGAGCGTGAGTTTAGTGCCTATAACTTTGAGGTTGCCGATGTTGATTTACTGAGGCGCAGCTTTGATGAGTACGAGCAGGAGTGTCATGCCTGCCTTGCTGCAGCTTTGCCGCTTCCTGCATACGACTGTGTTCTCAAGTGTAGTCATGCCTTCAACTTACTCGATAGTCGTGGTGCGGTTTCTGCAGTTGAGCGATCGAATTACATTCTACGTGTACGCAGTATTGCACGCCTTGCGTGCGAGGCATATCTCTCTCAGATGACTCAAGTGCGTGAGAAAGGCGAGGTTGCCTAAGATGAGAACTACCATTACAAGGCGTGATTTTCTGTACGAGATTGGCTGTGAGGAGCTGCCTTCTGCTCCGCTTATCGCAGCAATCAAGCAGTTTGGCGAGCTGGTAGAACAGGAACTTTCAGCCGCTCAGCTCTCTCATGGCGAAGTCCGAACTATTTCTACGCCCCGTCGTTTGGCAGTGCTTGTTGCCGATGTGGCCGAGCAAACAGAGGCAGTACATAGCATTTCGAGAGGGCCCGCCACACGCATTGCATTTCGCGATGGCGAGCCAACGAAGGCAGCCATTGGCTTTGCTCGGGCTGCGGGCATCGATGTGAGTGAGCTCCATATTCGCCGTGATAAGCGTGGCGAAGAACATGTATATGCAGAGGTTCATGAGCAGGCGCGTCCTGCCATACCAGTTTTGATCGATATATGCGAGCGGATAACAGCTCAGCTGGCTTTTCCACGTTCACAGCGCTGGGATGCAGAGCAGGTGAGCTTCTGTCGTCCGGTTCGCTGGCTGTGCTGTTTGTTTGGCGAGGAAGTGGTGCCCGTCCGTTATGGCTCCACCATCGCTTCTAACATCACCTATGGACACCGCGTGCTTCATCCTGATCCGATCCGTGTTGTATCTCCTGCTAGCTATGAAGAGGCGCTCGAAAACGGATGTGTCTTGGACGCTGAAAAGAGGCGCGAGCGTATTCGTGCTGGTATTGCTCGCGTTGAGACAGAGCGTACAGGTGCTAAGGTTGACACCCCTGCAAAGACCTTCGATGAGGTTGTCAATCTGTGTGAGTGGCCCAGTGTGCTGGTGGGAACCTTTGACGAAGCATTCCTCGAGGTTCCGCACGAGATCATATGTGAGTCGATGCTGTCTCATCAGCGCTATTTCCCCATATATGACAATCAGGGCAAGCTGACCTGCGAGTTTCTCATGGTGTCCAACGCAGCCTCCGAGATCGCACAGACAGTTATCACCGGCAATGAACGCGTTGTACGAGCGCGCCTTGATGACGCAAAGTTTTTTTACGAAGCAGACTTGGCTCATCCCCTAGATGAGTTCGTGGAGCGGCTTTCGCAAGTTGTGTTCCAGGAGCGCCTGGGAACCATGCGTGACAAAGTAGCGCGTATAGAAGCGGTGGTTGGCGCAATAGCTCGCCAACTTGGCATGGACACACGAACGACTCAGCTTGCCGTTCGTGCTGCGCACCTGTGCAAGGCAGACTTGGTAAGCCAGGCAGTTATCGAATTTACCTCACAACAAGGTGTCATGGGTGCCTACTATGCACGGGCACAGGGAGAGGATACACAGGTTGCAACAGCTATTGCCGAGCACTACCATCCTCGCTTTGCCAAGGATGCGATTCCAAGCACCACGATAGGCTGTGCTGTGGCTATCGCCGACAAACTCGATACCATCTGTGGTATGCATGCCATCAATG
>CAYTTI010000028.1:5018-9987 GCA_964440675.1 uncultured Coriobacteriaceae bacterium | reverse complement strand
TCCTGGCGCATCAGGTGCCGATCTCGCAAATATCATCAATGAAGCGGCTCTGCGTGCAGTGCGTATGGGGCGCAAGAGAGTACAGCAAGAGGATGTTGATGAGTCGGTAGAGGTCGTTCTTGCAGGAGAGAAGCGCAAGTCAACGGTGCTTTCCGACCATGAAAAGCAGGTTGTTTCCTATCACGAGGTGGGGCACGCCATTGTGGCGGCAAGCCAAAAGGAGTCGGCTCCCGTTTCCAAGATCACCATTGTGCCGAGGACTTCCGGTGCTTTGGGATATACCATGCAGGTAGAAGAGGATGAGCACTTCCTCACCACGAAGCGTGAGGCGCTCAACCGTATTGCCGTTTTGTGCGGTGGTCGTGCGGCCGAAGAGCTTATTTTTGGAGAGATGACAACGGGTGCCGCCAACGATATCGAGAAAGCCACCGAGCTCGCTCGTAACATGGTGACCCAATTTGGCATGTCAGATGTGTTTGGCATGGTTGCCCTCGGCGAGGTACGCAATCGCTATCTCGGTGGGGGAACGACGCTGTCCTGTTCTGAGGGTACTGCTCAAAAGGTAGACGAGGAGGTTATGCGTATTGTTGAACAGGGTCACAAAGAGGCGCTGAGCATCCTTCAGGCACATAAGTTCAAGCTACACGAGCTAGCTCGCTACCTCCAGAAAAAAGAGACTATTACCGGTCAGGAATTCATGAACATCTTCACCCGTGACGATGGCTTTGCGCCCAAATTCAGCATGCAGCACAACTCGGATACAGCCGGATCAGGGACAGCCGACTCGAATGCTATTGGATAACTAACTATGCTTGATCGTGCATATTCGAGTCATTATTCCAGGCGGCGACGTGTCATGCGCTATCATGAATGCACCGAACATGAATTCAAGGCGTCATATATGTGATATCTGCGAGGGAAGCCGTGCCGAAAAAAATCTCGAATGTAGCAAACAGCCAACATACGGACAAAACAGACACTGCCTACTCTCCCGATACCATACGAATTCAGCCGCCCATTGATACTAAGACGGTGATACAGGAACGTCGAGGAAAAAAGCCTGCAAGCTCAAAGCAGGATGGGAAGGACGGCTCAGGCGCGTCTCACGCAAGTAAGCCTTTCAAAACCAAATCTACCAAGAAAAGGGTAGCCATCGTGTGCGCCTCTGTGTTTGGGGCGCTTCTCTTGGTGTACTTCGCCGGCGTTGTAGTATTTTCTAACTTTTTTATGCCAGGTACGACCATTCGTGGCTACGATGTGTCGCTGCAGTCGATAAGTGCCGTTGCTGATCAGCTCGCTTCATATGCAGACGACTACGAAATCTCTGTCTCAGGCGATAACATCGAGCTAAGCATTTCTGGTGACGAAGTGAGCCTCTCGGTTGATGCGCATACCGTTGTGAGCAACGCTCACGAACAGCAAAATCCGTGGTGGTGGCCCATTGAAATCACCACTCAGCGTACTCTTGAAGTGAATGTTCTCGCAGAGTATGACGAAGATGCGCTCGCAACGCTTCTCGACCCTTACGTTGAGGCTGCGAATGAAGGTGCAACCCAAACTTCAGATGCAAGCTATACCTACGATACCAATCAACATGCCTTCGTTGTCGTGCCCGAGGTATATGGCACCGAGTTTGATGCTAGTTTGGTGGTTCAGGAAGTGGGTGAAGCTATCTCCCAGCTGGAAACTGATATTGAATTGGGAGACGCATGCAAATCCCAGCCAGACCGCGCTGAGGATGACGAAGATCTTGTGCAACTCGTAGCTGATGCGAACGAGTATACGAATGTCTCATTTTCCCTCATGCTTGGTAGCTCCACCGTTATGGATATTTCAGCAGACATCATTAAGGATTGGCTCGACATTACTGCCGAGGACGATGGTTCCTACACCGTTACGCTCAGCGAGGAGTTGGTGACAAGCTGGGTAGAGACGACGTTGGCAGCTCAAGTTGACACCGTTGGTACAACGCGCACCTATACACGCCTTGACGGTAAATCTGTTACGGTTACGGGTGGCACCTATGGTTGGACCATCGACCAAGCAGCAGCCGTTTCTTCACTGATGCAGGCAGTTGAAAACCACAGTAGTGAGAGCGTGTACCTTACCACTACATCCGAAGGAGAAACGTGGACAGCAGCGGGAGGGCAAGACTGGGGTACTACCTATGTAGATATTGATCTCACCGAGCAGCATGCCTACTACTTCCTCAACGGTAGCCTGGTGTGGGAGTCCGATCTTGTCTCCGGCGATACAAGCACGGGATACAGCACGCCGGTGGGGGTGTACGTGCTTAATAACAAATTACGCAACCAAACGCTGATTGGCTTGGATGATAATGGCGATGGCGAGCCTGACTACAACACTCCGGTAAGCTATTGGATGCCCTTTATTGGCAACATGATTGGTCTGCACGATGCAACCTGGCGCTCAAGTTTTGGAGGAACCATCTACACCTATGATGGCAGCCATGGCTGCATTAACCTGCCAGAGGACAAGGCGGCAGAGCTCTACGAAATACTCGAGATTGGCACCGTTGTTATTTCACACTGGTAGTCGCTGCTTCGCGCTGGTAGATATTGCTGGCTGCTGCGTCTTACTGATCCACGCCCATACTGCGCATCATTTGGCGTAACTGGCGGCGTCCCTGCTTTCCACCTGCTGCCATCTGACGGAATTTCCCCATCATCTTATTCATCTCGCTCCACTGCTTGAGCAGTTGGTTAACCTCCTGTATGGAGCGTCCCGACCCTGCAGCAATCCTGCGACGACGCTGCCCATTAATGAGCTTGGGACGTGCGCGCTCCTGAGGGGTCATGGAGTGGATGATGGCTTCTATACGGACGATCTGCTTGTCGTCCACACTGGCTTCACCGCGCGCCACGGCACGATCCATCCCGGGAATCATTCCCACAAGCTTCGCAAGCCCGCCCATTTTGCGAATCTGCTGCATTTGGACAAGCATGTCGTCCATCGTAAAACCTTCGCGCAGCATGCGTTCTGCTGCCTCAGCCTGCTCTTCATCGGCTACCTGTTGAGCTTGCTCGATAATACCTATGACGTCTCCCATGCCAAGGATGCGCCGCGCCATGCGATCGGGATGGAATACCTCGAAGGAGTCGGGGCGCTCCCCTGTTGAGATAAACTTGATGGGCTTACCGGTTACTGCGCGAACCGACAGAGCTCCACCGCCACGGGCGTCGCCATCGAGTTTCGACATAATAACGCCGTCGAAATCGACCCGTTGAGAGAAGACCTCAACAACGTTCACGATGTCTTGCCCGGTCATGGCGTCAACCACCATCAGGATTTGGTCGGGCTTGACCGCACGCTTAATGTCGACTGCCTCGCTCATCATGGCTTCATCTACCTGCATACGGCCTGCAGTATCGACAATAACGATGTCGTTGAGATGGGCAACCGCCTCGCTCACGGCTCCTTTGGCGACGTGAACAGGGTTTTTCCCCTCACCGCGCCATACGCGCACGCCAATTTCCCCACCTAGGGTCGCAAGCTGATCGGCCGCAGCAGGACGATGGGTATCGCATGCCGCAAGCAAGGGGCTTCTACCCTCTCGCTTGAACATGTAGGCAAGCTTGGCTGCGGCGGTAGTTTTGCCTGAGCCCTGTAGGCCCACCAACATGATAATGTTGGGTGTTCTATTTTGAGGGAGCACGAGGCGGGAATCCGTTGATCCTAAGAGTTCTACCAGTTGGTCGAGCACCACACGTACAACGTTTTGTGCAGGGGTAAGCGACGTTAAGACATCGCTTGCTAGACAGCGTTCGCGGCAATCCGATACAAATTTCTTTACCACACGATAGTTAACATCCGCCTCAAGCAAGGCCAGGCGAATTTCACGCATGGCCTTGGAGATATCCTCTTCCGTAAGGCGACCCTTGCTACGCAGCTTGTCAAAGGTATCCTGCAGACGATCTGACAGGTTTTGAAATACTGCCATTACAGCTCCTCTCCTACAAGATCCTTGCAAAACACGAGTGGATCAAAGGCTTTCAGGTCGCGTCCGCGTTCGCCAACACCTATACGTACCACCGGGATCTGTAGCTCGGAAGAGATGGCAACTGCAATGCCACCTTTAGCAGTTCCATCAAGCTTGGTGAGTACGAGCGCGTCGATATCGAGCGCCTCGTTAAATTCTCGCGCCTGGTTGAGGCCATTTTGTCCCGTGGTGGCATCTATAACAAGAACCACATACACCGGAATATGGGCACGTTTACGCGTAACATTGACCACCTTGGTGAGCTCACGCATGAGGTCTTGCGAGGTGTGAAGCCTTCCTGCCGTGTCAATAATAACTAAATCGCTTCCGCGTTCATCTGCTGCATCGAGTACGTCGTAGCACACACTCGCAGGATCTGCACCGCGCTCACGTACGACTACATCAACTTGAGCACGCTTACCCCAAATTTCCAGTTGCTCAATTGCGGCAGCCCGGAAGGTGTCGGCTCCTCCCAAAAGGACCTTCTTACCCTTGCGCTTTTCCTGTCCGGCAACCTTTCCCGCAGTGGTCGTTTTTCCCGAACCGTTTACACCAACGAGCAGCACACAGCTCGGCGTATGTTCAAAGGGATCGATCTGTAGCTCAACAAACTCAGATGCCAGGCGGCGCGCCAAGGCCTCGCGCAAATCGCTTGCGGTAGTTAAGCGCTCGCGCGCTGCCTGCTCGCGCAAATCATCGCATACCCGCGCGGCAATTGGGGCACCAAGATCACCCATGACGAGAGTATCTTCCAAATCATCCCAAAAGTCTTCGTCTACCTCGCCTCCGAAGTAGAAAATTTCGTTCAGACTGCGTTTAAGGAAGTCAGCGAATCCCATGGTTATTGCTTCCTATCTCATGTCGTCTGTTGTCGTATGAGCCTCACTCGCCTGCTGGACGCGCTGAGCGCCTGTCTGCGTAGACGGACGGCTCGTAGCAGGATGCTCTGCAAGATGTTGAAGGCGCTGC
>CAYTTI010000028.1:0-4918 GCA_964440675.1 uncultured Coriobacteriaceae bacterium | reverse complement strand
CTGCGTAGACGGACGGCTCGTAGCAGGATGCTCTGCAAGATGTTGAAGGCGCTGCGAAAGCGCGTGACTCACTCCGTCTGATTGCATGCTTATACCATACAAAACATCGGCCTCTTCCATCGTTCTACGCTGGTGTGAAATCACAATAAGCTGCGTTGATGTTTTGAGCTGGTGGATAGCACGTAAAAACCTATCCAAATTAGCATCATCAAGCGCTGCCTCAACCTCGTCGAATACGTAGAAAGGTACCGTGCGTGTACGATATATGGCGAAAAGCAAGGCAAGTGCCGTAAGTGAACGCTCGCCGCCACTCATGAGTGACATTTTAGCTAAGCGCTTGCCACGCGGCTGGGCAATTACCTCAACGCCTGATTCAGACGGGTTGCCCGGGTCGGTAAGCTCAAGACGAGCAGTTCCACCGGGAAACAGCATTGAGAACACATCGCTAAAGTTCTTGTTAACGAGGTCGAATACCTTGATAAAGCGGTTGCGCATCTTACGGTCGATGGCGTTAGCAATTTTAACGAGGGCTCGACGAGCCGACTCAAGATCGGCAACCTGTTCCTCAATTTCGTCTGAGCGCTTCTTAAGGCGCGCGTATTCGTCCATAGCCACTTCGTTAACAGGACCGATAGAGGCAAGGCTATGTTCAAGCTGTGCAATCTCTGCTTCGAGCTTCTCTCTGTCCTCAACAGCTGGAAGGCTTAAAGCTTCTTCGAGCTCCATCGACGTGCTCTCGCGTATGCGCTCAATTGCCTGCTCCACCTGCGATTCGAGCTTGCCGCGCTCAAACTTAATGGCTACGGCATCATCCTGTGCACTGCGTAGCTCCTGCTGAGCATCGTGTACCTGTCTGCGTGCATCGTCAATCGTCTGCTTAAGCGATTCAGAGTCGGCAGAGACGAGCGACGCACGATCGCGCAGGCGCGTTGCCCACTCCAGCGCACTCGTGCGGATTGCGGCATAGGACTCGTGCAGAGGCTCAACCCGTGCTACAAGCACCTCGAGGGCTCTAGCAGAGGTTGTGGTGGTGGCAATACGTGCGTCGAGACGGGATAGCTCCTGTTCAAGGTGGTTTTGCCGGGTCGTTATACTCGAGAGGCGTTCTGTTGCTGTCGCTACCTTGAGTTTAGCTTCTGAGAGCTGCTGGGTGATATCGCGTTCGTGGGCAAGCGCGTCGTTGCGCAGGCGTTCAACATCTTCAAGATCGCGTGTAATTTCTCGTACTCGGACAGATGCCTGTTCCGCTTCTCGATCTAGGCGCTCGAGCTCAGGATAGGCTTCCTCCAGGCGCGTGCGTGTATTTTTGCGCTGCTCTACAACGGAGCTGTATTCGCGCTCGAGGCGCACCTGCTCCAAGCTCAGACGATCCACATCGCCTTTTACTGAGACCAGCTCTCCCTCAAGACGTGCGATGCCACCTTGAAGCTGGGACAGCTCTGTGCGTGCCGTGTCAAGGGTGTGCCGGGCTTGTTCGAGTGCAGCGCTCGCGTTTTCGATCTGAGTGCGCAGTATGCCCATCTTGTTGGTAAGTGTACGAATCGAGCGCTTACGTTCGAGCGCGCCCGCAGCAGAGCCTGCATGTCCACCAAGATGCACACGTCCATCGGCAAAGACGATGGCACCGTCACGCGAGACATAGGTAACATATGAGGACGTGAGGTCGGCTTGTGCCTCGATTGCTTCGTACACCGTATCAACGAGACGAACCCTGTGCAGGAGTCTCTCTACCAGACTCTGAGCCCGCTCATCCACGTCAAGCTCATCAAGAAGGGCTCTGCCAAAGGCTTGGGCAACAGCATCCCGACTATCCGCATCCCGACTATCCTCTGGTATAGATCCTTCAAGCGACACGAAAGAGGCAAATCCGCCCGTTTCTCCATGATCCAGCACAAAATGTGCAAGTGACGTCAAATCCTCATGGCTGTCGGTAACCAGTGCTATAAGGTCATCGCCAAGAAGGGTTTCAACAACTGCTTCTAAGTCCTGAGGTGCGCGAATGAGGTCGCCTAAGCGACAGGAGACGCGCTGAGCCATAGCTTTGTTGTCGAGTAGCTCGGCGACCAAGGGACTCGTTTCTTCAACCTCTTTGTCTATCTGCTCGAGGGCAGCCAGGCGAGCCTGGGCTTCAGAATACTCGGTACGTGCTGTCTGTTCTTTCTGCCGTGCTTGTTCGTATGCAGCTGTACCGTTCTCGACACGTATATGCAGGGTCGCCTCAAGCTGGGTAGCACCTTCAAGCTCCTGTTGAACAGCCTGCAGACGCTCGCTTCGTGCCGCAAGCGCTTCTTCATTCGATAGCTTTGAAGCTTCTAGCTGCTGCAATCTACTTTCGTATACGGAGTTTTGTACCTCATCATTCGCGATGCTATCACGCAGACGGCTTGCTGCAATGGTTGCTGCATCTGACAGCTTGTGAGCATCGCGCAAGTCGGCAGAGAGTTGTGTGTAGCGTGCATCAATATCGCTTCGATTGCTGTGCGCTTGTTCAGCGGCTGGTTCGAGCTGCCTCACCTGTTCTTCAAAGCGCTCAAGCTGGGCGGTATACTCATCCAGTTCTGCTAAGAGTATTCGCTGTTGCTCTTGCGAGTCTGAGCGTAGTTTTTCGGAGGCAGAAATGGCACGGCGCATCTCAGAGATACGCGACACCATATTGCCGCCCTTTTCTTCCAGAAGGCGCATATCGCTTTCAATGCGACCGAGCGCATGCTGAGCACGCCGGCGCTGCGCATCGAGGTCTCCTACAAACAGACCCTTTTGCTCGAGCAGGGACTGCAGGTGTTCTAGGTTCTTCTCGCGCTCGTCTAAACGATACTGTGCCAGTTCTATGGTGGCCTGTGCCTCCGACGCGCGCTTTTGCAGCGCAGTCCACGAGCCTTGCAGCATGCGGAGATCATCTACCACGCGCAAGGTCTTTGCATGGGCAAGCTGACTCTTAAGCTTTTCTGCCCGGCGGGCATGTTCTGCCTGACGCTCAAGCGGACGCAGCTGACGCCTCACCTCACGCGCAATATCACGTGCGCGCAGCAAGTTAGCATCCATCGACGCGAGACGCTTTTCCGATCGCCGACGACGCTTGCGGTACTTGGCGATATCCGCTGCCTCTTCAATAAGCAGACGACGCTGTTCGGGGCGACTGATCAGAACGGTGTCCAGACGCCCTTGACTGATAATGGAATGAGTATCTTTTCCAAGCCCTGAGTCGTGCAGAATGTCTTGAATGTCGTACAGACGTGCCGGAGCAGCGTTAATGAGATACTCGCTTTCCCCTGAGCGATACATCCTACGCGTTATGGCCACTTCGTCAAAGTCAACAGGGAGCGTGCTATCCGCGTTATCCAAAACGAGGGTTACCTCTGCCACGCCTACTGCCTTGCGTGAGGACGAACCAGAGAAAATCACATCCTCCATGGCTTGGCCGCGCAAAGCCTTGGCGCTCTGTTCGCCAAACACCCACAAAATGGCATCGGATATATTCGACTTACCCGAACCATTCGGTCCCACCACAACCGTAAGACCAGGATCGAAGCTCATCACCGTACGGTCGGCAAATGACTTAAAGCCCTTGAGGGTGAGGGACTTGAGATACATGGCTATCGGTACCCCATCCGCTTAAGAGCATCACGTGCTGCGTTTGCTTCCGACTCCTTTTTTGAGCAGCCCGTCCCACGTCCCCTGCGAATACCGTCCACCAAGACAACCGAGGTAAAGGTAGGATTGTGAGCAGGCCCGGATTGTTCCACAAGCTTGTATATGGGTGTCTGGTGCAAATCGTGCTGGGTGTACTGCTGCAGCAAGGATTTGGGTGGTTCGAGATTTTTAGCGGCATCTTCCTGCATCAAAGCATCGAGATGCGCAAGGACAAACTCATGGGTTTTCTCAAAACCAGCGTCTAGATACAGTGCCCCTACCAAGGCCTCAAACACATCTTCAAGCGCTGAGCGCATACCGCGCAGGCCAGTTCCGCGTACCGACTCCCCAACGATTATGAGTTCTCCGACACCCAAGGACTCTGCAACCTTTGCCAAGGTTTCACCGGAAACCAAGGCAACCTTCATGAGGGTAAGGTTACCTTCGTCGCGATCAGGGAAACGCTTGAACAACTCGAGAGCAACAATCGCCCCTAAAATAGAATCACCTAAAAACTCCAAGCGCTGGTAACTGCGTGCAATGACATCGTGTTCTACTGCAGACGGGTGTGTTAGTGCTGTCTCGATAAGCTCCTTGTTTTGAAAGCTATGCCCGAGCAGCTTCTCTACACGCGAGATGCGCTCGACTATGCGCATGTAGAACACCTCTGCTCGATTTTGCCTATCAAGTTGGAGTTGTGAGCCTGGGCAGCAGCAATAATGCCATTACACACCGCCTCAGGACTCGTTGCACCATGACCAATAAACACGGGAGCCTTGATACCCAGAAGAATCGCTCCCCCACGCGCATCGCCCGACATGACAGCTTTAAGGTCAGAAAGAGATGGTTTCAACAACAAACCACCTAAACTTGCGCGCAGCGATGAGCCAATGGCATCGCGTATGAGCGCCATCAAGAACTTGGCGGTGCCCTCAATTGCTTTGAGGGCGACGTTACCGGTAAAGCCATCGGTAACAACCACATCATAGGAGCCCAGCAAAATGTCGTTGCCCTCACAGTTTCCCACAAAGGTGATACCCTCGGCATGAGCTAGTGCCGCATGCGCCGCAATAACGTCCTCAGAGCCCTTTGCTTCTTCCGTGCCGTTGGAAAGCAGTGCCACCTTAGGGTTTTCAACTCCTAATACCACATGGGCATACGCTGAGCCCATCTGTGCAAACTGAACAAGCATCTCTGGGCGGCAGTCCGCATTTGCTCCCATATCAAGCATGACCGTTTCGTGTCCATTGCAACCAGGTATGGCGAGTGTTATAGCAGGACGCAGGAC
>CAYTTI010000027.1:7791-10138 GCA_964440675.1 uncultured Coriobacteriaceae bacterium | reverse complement strand
CAAAAACAGCATGGGCAAACTCGGTCGTACCCTCATTTCTGATACGGATGTACTCACTCGTTTTGCAGAAGAGCACTACGACGAGATTTTCCGATACTGCGCGAGACGCCTGCCGACGGTTGAAGATGCCAAGGATGCAACACAGGATGTCTTCTTGCGTTTAGCTAAGTCCCAAGCCTTCTACGATTCCAGAGAGAAACCGCTTGCTTACCTCTATACCTGCGCTCGAAATACCTGCATCGACTTCATGAGGCAAGCAAAACCGGTTAGCCCGCTTAGTGAAGAAGATGCAGATCGCATTGTTGATTCCGCGCAGGAGCGCTACCCGAAAGACCACGTCATCGCTGACGCTCTCTCTCGTCTGCCTGACGACGAACGGGAAGTGCTGGAGCTTCGCTATGGACAGAGCCTCAAGATGGCGGAGGTGTCCACTATCTTAGGCAAGTCGCGCTTCGCGCTCTACCGAATAGAGCGGCGCGCACTCGACAACCTCAGGCGCATGATGGGAGATGATTGGGATTAACACTTCAACGAGAGAAGCGCTCAAAGCCTACTTCAAGAGGATAGATGTCTCTATCGACGAAGCTGAAAAAGAACGCGTCGTGCACCTGTTCTCCGAAATAGCCGCAGCACACTCAACGCACTCAGCACGCTCAGTACACTCAGCGCATTCAACCCACTCAGCGCACTTGGGCGCAGAACAAAGATGTGCGGTGTCGAGCACAGTATCCTTCGGGCGTTTCGTTGTTAGACAGCTCCGCTTTGTGAACCCGCTCGCCTGGGTGGCACAGGTAGCACTGCTTATCGCAATGCTGCTCCTTGTAAGCGCCTATGGAGAAAGCGAATCGGCTATGCTCATCGTGATGATAGCTGCGGTGCTCTCAGTGGCCATAGCTACACCATCCGTATTCAAAAGCTTCGAAAACAATGTGGCAGAACTTGAAGCATCATGCCATCACAATGCGACGCACGTGCTCGTAAGTAGGTTTATCCTCTTTGGGCTTGGTGACGTGTTCTGGATGACCCTGGCCATATGGCTGGTTCCCGCCATTGCTGGCGGCGATCCGTTTCGGGTATTTTTCTATGCCGCCACGCCCTTCTTCGCCTTCTGCGCGCTGAGTTTTTATCTGTCGCGTATCACAAACGGTCGCGGCACCAAGGCGTGCATTGTTGCGGCCATCATCGTTATTGTGGCGATCTGGAGCTCACACGAGAGGTGTCCCCACTGGTACTCCAATGCATCGATGGTCGTTTGGTCACTCGCTCTCTTGGTTGCACTGATGCTGACTATCTACGAGGCACACAAACTGCTTGAGCAGCTGGCGTCAAACGGCGTTCCTCGTTGTGCTCCCCTCGCTCAGACGTAGCGAAGCTGCAGAACTACACCACGACAGATGTGGTGAGGCTTCAAAAACACATCACAACCATACAGGGAAGGAACTTACTGATGGAACTCAAACTAGACCGGCTCACCAAGCAGTTCGGCTCAGCTATTGCAGTCGACCGCCTGAGCGCGGCCTTCGGCCCGGGAGTCTATGGCCTTCTGGGAGCGAACGGAGCTGGCAAGACCACGCTTATGCGCATGATATGCGATGTGTTGAAACCCACTTCTGGCAGCGTCTTGTGGAACGGGAGCCCCATTGAACGCCTTGGTGCCGACTATAGAAGTGTTCTGGGCTACCTACCTCAGGACTTCGGGTACTACCCCAATTTCTCGGCGCTTGATTTCATGCTCTACCTATCTACCCTCAAAGGGCTTGACAGGCGCATGGCGAAGCGGCGCTCTGCAGACCTGCTTCGCATGGTTGGTCTGGAAACCGTGTCCAAGAGAAAGATCAAGACATTCTCAGGGGGCATGAAGCAGCGCTTGGGTATTGCCCAAGCGGTCATCAACGATCCGAACATACTCGTGCTCGATGAGCCAACGGCCGGGCTCGACCCGAAAGAGCGTGTGCGCTTCCGCAACCTTATCTCGTCTCTTGCCCAGGACAAGGTGGTCATCCTATCCACCCACATCGTCTCAGACGTGGAGTATATCGCTGATGAAATCCTCATCATGCGCGATGGCAGCATCGTTACAACAGGGACGGTCGAAGAGATCGTCGCCAGCGTCCGTGGCTACGTATGGGAATGCAACGTAACGCCACGGGAGGCCAATGCCATGGCATCTCGAATGAATGTCGGCAATGTGCACTACGACCGCAATGGCATGGCTGTGCTTCGCCTCGTTGCCAATGGAAAGCCTCACCCTCAGGCACACCCTGTCGAGCCAACTTTAGAAGATGTCTACCTGTATCTGTTCAGCGAGCAATCTGGCGATGCTACAACAAATGCCGCAGCAGATACC
>CAYTTI010000027.1:0-7691 GCA_964440675.1 uncultured Coriobacteriaceae bacterium | reverse complement strand
AGGAGCTCTCCATGAGTAATCTCATCAAATTCGAGCTCAAGAAAATACTATCAAGGCGCGTCCTGCAGGTTTCTTTAGGGGTTATCTTCGCTATGCTGTGCGCAATATGCTGGTTCAACATCTCATCTCAATACGCACTCAACCCCAACCAGCTTGGTGAAGAGTACGAGGGCGTTGCGGCAATCGCGCAGTTTAAAGCAAACGCGAATGCTCTCGCCGGACCCATCACCAATGAAAAAGCAACTGAGGCTCTCCGTGAGTTCCAAACATTCATCGACTCGGAAGGTGAAGTGAAAGAGGAGTACCGAACAAACGGCTCTACTCTCGGGTCGAATGCTGCAGAGTACTGGAGATTCAACGCAACGCACAGTGCATACATGAGTCTTTTAACGACCCCGTGGATGAGCGGCTACCAGATGCCCGTCTCGGTAGCCGCGACCATAGACACATCGCACACGGTCGATTTCTACGGCCAGACTCGTACGAAGATCGAATCTCAGCTTAACAACACCGAGGGAGCCTTCACGTATACCGATGCAGAAAGGGAGTTCTGGACGGGCAAAGCCGACAGCGTTTCCACACCGGTTGAATATGGGTACGCAGGCGGGTGGAAAAACTTCCTCGATTTGGCGCAATACCTCATATTCGCAATTCTCGCCGTTGTTATCGCGTGCGCATCGACCTACAACGTCGAATACCAGGAAAGAACGGATGCGGTGCTGCTCTCGACGAAGTTCGGAAAGTCACGCCTGGGCAAAGCCAAGACGATAGCTGCAATCATTATTGCCACCACCGTATACTGGTTCATGGCGCTTACGCTCTTGATTGTGTCGCTGATCTTCTTTGGAATGGACGGAACTGAGCTGCACATACAGGTACTCATGCTGACGAGCACCTACAACATTTCCCTCTTTGCGGCTACGCTTATCACCTGCGTTATTGGGTATCTTGCAATGCTTGCGCTACTTGGCATTGTCCTTTTGCTCTCTGCACGCATGAAATCTTCCATGGGAATCTTGGCTATTGGTGTAGCCGTCGTCATGGTTCCGCTTTTCGTACCGAACCTCTACAACAACGTAGCCAACCACGTACTGTTCCTATTCCCTTACTATGCCTTAAATCCGCAGAATCTCTTTGATATGGTGTCCTACTCACTTGGATCGATAGTCATTGAATATCCAATGATGTTAACCATCCTCTACGCAATCTTGTTTGTCGGAGGATCCTTGCTTGCCACCCGCAGCTTTGCCAAGCATCAGGTTGCCTAAGGAAGCGAGCAGCACTTCCTTCGCTTGAGCCCTCACATGATGTGGCCGACAACCTGGTAGGACGCATCAGTGAACTGCATAACCTCGAACTTGTTGCCATCCGGGTCGTGCGCCCACATCTGGTAGGTCTCACTCGGACCCTTGGAGATTTCGGTATCAAAGACAAGTCCGCGGCTCTCAAGCTCCTTGCGTGCGACATGGATGTCGTCAACGAGCAGCGCGAAGTGCGAATATCCGAGGTTCGCGTTGGGTTCAGGCGCCGGTCCCTGTCCCACGTTCTTGGGGAAGATCTCAATAAACTGCCCCGGTGCCAGCTCGATGTACACGATAATGACCTTTTCGGGGTCGGTCAGCGCTATGGCATGAAAAGCACTTTGCGGACGATCGAGATAGACTTTGGCGCGCGTGACTATCTTAATCGTTCCGCCGAGCACCTTCGTATAAAAGTCGCACATCGCGTCGAGCTGGTCGGTATAGAACGAAACATGCATGATGGATGTAAACAACATTGATACAACCCTTCTTCACATACGGTTCAGTACCTGTATAAGAGACATGCGCGGCAGCGAAGCACAACTACCACGCCGGATAGTCGTATACGGGAACGTCTGACCCATAACTGAGCCCCCGCGCATCGCAAAGCCCCCGCACCACAAACTCATGATCTTTGCCCTCGTGAAGGCCGCTCACCGCAACCGTTGCCACCAGCGTATCGTCCACGCGCAGGGGAAACGCCCCACCTGAGGGGCAATATCCTGCAGCGCTGTCCATCAGCTCGGCACTGCCGCCTCTAACGGCATGGTCAATGACCGCCCACAGGCTTGCATGGCCGCATGCCTCGGTCACCTTGCGCTTCCCCGCCGTGAAGGAAAAATTGCGTGGCAGCTTGTCGTCCATCGACCAGGCAAAAAGCTGCATGCCGTCGCAGGTGCGCACAATCTCAACGGTCACCCCGCGATCGTACTCCCGCGCGTGCCACGCAATCGCGCATCCCAGCTCAAGCGCATCGGCCGCACCAAAGAACGCAGGATATACGAGCGCTTGCTCCTGCGCCTCCAGCACAGCGAGGGCACCCGCATCAAGAGCGCGCCCATCCGCGTCAAGAGCGCGCCCTATCACCACCTCATCCATGCCCATGTACGCCTTATGAAGCTTGCTCAGTCGCAAGAGCCTCATCAATGTCCTTCTTCGAGAAGCCGACAAGGCACGTCACCACGAGGCTCACCACAAAGCCGACAGCGCCGGCAATACAGGCGAAGATGAAGTTTGAACCGCCATCCGGCGCGATAAAGGACAACAGCGCCAAAATGGAGCTCGCACCGAGGTTGTAATATCCAACACCGCATACGCCGCAGATGAGGCCGGCAAGCAGACCACCCACGGCAGTCCCCGCAAAGGCACGCGGATACCGCAGAAGGATGCCGTAGAGCGTCGGCTCGGTCAAGCCTCCCACGACGCCGGAAAAGGCGCAGCTAAGACCTGTCGTTTTAGTCTTGGCATCCTTGAAACGCAGGAACGCGGCGATGCCAACAGACCATACAGCGAAGTTGGAGATGAGATTAGCGATGAAAACAAACGATTCAAAGCCGTTGACGGCAAGCGTTGTCAGGCCAAGCGCGGTGAGCACCTGGTGCATGCCGGTGACCACGAGGAAGGGCTGAAGTGCCGTCAGAATGCCAACCGCAAGCACCGAAATGATGCCGCCGGCATTACTTGCTGCGAAAAACGCATTGCCGATGAGCGTACCGGCCCAAGAACCGATCGGGCCAAGCGCACATAGGGTGATGGGCAACATGACCGCAATGGTGCAAAACGGGGTAAAGGTCGTCTTGAGCATATCGGGGAATACCCGGTTGAAGAAGCGCTCAACAAAGCTCATGACCCACACGGACAACAGGATGGGCAGGATCGTTTGCGAGTAGCTCACCACCGAGCAGGGGATGCCGTAAACCGAGAACGAATCACCACTATCCGCCATCTCAACGAAGCTGGGAACAAGTAGAATGCAGGCGAGCATGACGCCAAGCACCGGTGTAACACCCAGCTTACGTGCTGTCGTAAATCCCAGGTAAACCGGCAGGAAATAGAACACGCCATTGAACACCATGTCGCACAGCACATAGAGATCGTCGGTCTCGGCAATGACGTCCAGCAGCGTTGACCCCAAGATAACTTGAAGCGTCTTGAAGAGACCGGCAGCCATGAGCGCCGGGAGAATCGGCGAGATGGACCCGGTGAGATAGTCGAGCGTGTTAAGCCCAAACTGCTTCAAGGTTAACTTGTCCTTGGAAAGAACTCCATCAAGATCCTCCGGGACTGCATCTTGCTCATCCAGGCCGGCAAGTGCACAAAAGTTACGATAGACCCCATTGACATTGGAGCCGATAATAACCTGCAGCTGCTCTCCCACGCGGTTCACGCCCAGCACGCCTTCAATCGCCTTGAACTCTGTGTCATCTTGGCAATGCGAGGCGTCCTTAAGCTGCAGGCGCAACCGCGACATGCAGTGCACAGCCGTCTTGACGTTCTCCTTGCCCCCAACGGCTTCAAGTACGTCAATCGCGATTTGCTTGTTCTGATCCACGATTTCCTCCGTTCCTTCGCCTGGCCAGGGGTACCGTGTGTTCGCTGGCCATTTTGTCCCTACAGCGTCGGTTATCCTGTGCGCAACCACAGCTATCCTGTACACAATCACGATTATCCTGTGCACAAGCACGTCGTACCATCCCATGGCAACAGACCGGAACGGAGGTTCAAAAAAGCAAGGCGATAGAACTGGAGATTGAACTTTTAGTCCCGTTTAGAGCGTTCCTTCACGTCAATCAGGTATTTAGCAGCAATATTGCGCTCATAATCGAAAGAAAAAATCACGCTATACAAACAGTTGAAGAGGTAGCGGATGCACGCTTGAGAATAAAAGGTCGCCATTTTACCCAAGGGACGCTCGTGTGCAGGAAGCTGCAGGAAGATATCGGACCGCAGTCCGGATAACGCCTGCGATGAAATGTAGACCACCTTGCACGCACGCTCGTGCAGAACGGCAATGCTGTGGGGAATTTGCCCCATATCGAGCAGACCACCTGAATAGGTCACGATCAGCGCGACATCATCCGGGCCTACCGTGTATGCGGCAGCGAGATACTCCCCATAATGGCCTGCGATGGTTGCCCTAATGCCAATCTTGAGCAGCAGGCTCGCAAAGGCTTCGGCCGATATCCCGGTATCGCCAGTTGCAAACAACAAGACACCTCTGGCATCGTGAATCCAACGTGCCGCCTTCTCGACATCATCCATCGAGAGCGTGGCGTAGGTTGCATCTATTGCCATTTTGCTGAGCGCGGCGATACTCGCGGCAATGTCCTCAACGTCATCCGACGGCGTAAAGGGCAGATTAAGATCGACAAGGATATATTCCGTCCGCTGGCGCTCGACATCGCTGGCAAAGACTACCTTGAACTCACGAAAACCGCTGACACCCAACTTACGGCACAAACGGATAATAGTCGCATTGGAGCTATAGCTTCGCTCGGCAAGATCCGCAATCGATCCACGAATCACATCATCGGCATTGTCCAGAATGAACGAAGCGACACTCGATTCAGCACTGGTGAAGTCGCCCATACCGCGCGCCGCTTGTTCGAGCTTGTCCAACACCGTCATCTCGATTGCGCCTTCTCTTAGTTCATGCTGCGCCTTCTTAGCTCATGTCACGCCTTCTTAGTACGAGGCCAGCAAATAGTGCAGCGGCAGCCAGTCCAAGTACTATAGCAGCATACAGCGAAGGCAGTGTGTTTGTCGTGTCTCCTGTTTGAGGGAGAGCATCATCCGTTGTTGTGTCTGCGTAATCTGTCTCAGTTACCGTGTCAACACCAACAGCGACTGTCCGGTCATCCCCCGAGCACTCGAGATCCTCGTTAGGAGCAAGGTCGTTGGTAAGGCAAGTGAGCGTCCACTCATCCTTATCGCCTCCAGGATCGTCCTCGGAAGTTACCGTAGCAGTGTTGATAAGTGCTGTGCCATCGTAGTCGTCAGCCATTGTCACCGTGTAGGTGATGGTGAGAGTCTCACCATAGGAGAGTTCCTCTATGCCTTCTATCGTCAGTGTATTGTCAGAGGTGGTTATGGCAAGGCCGGTGAGTTCAGTGTCACCTATCTTGACTACAACTGAGTCCTCATTGTGAGTAAGACCCTCGGAAAGCTCGTCTGTAACAACTATGTTTTTCGCGATTGCGCCCGCAGTTGTCTGGGTGATGGCTAGGGTGTATTCGACCGTATCGCCTGCCTCGGCGCTTGTAGCGCCATTGGTGGTTTTCTTTTTAATCTCAAGATTAGGGTCGAAATCATTGTGGTTGTGGAAGGCAGCAACTGAATTAACAACAGCAGAGATGGTACCTGACGTTGTATTGCCGCTCTCATTATTTATGCTCGTTGAGTAGCCATCGACCGCAGTCTCCCCTACCGTGTAGTTTGTGCCGGCAGGCAGATCGGTGATGATAAGGCTTTGGCCGTGCGTAAGTGTAAAGGTGTAGGTGCCACCCACAAAGGTTGCAGTTCCGGTAGAGCCGTCCGGCAAGGTAACGGCATATTCGCCAGAGACAGGGTTGTCGTTATCATCTGTCAGGGTCAGCATGAAGGTGAATGAGTCGCTCGTGTTAGCCCCATCGCCAGAAACCGTCTTGGAGATAATGAGAGCACCGGTTTCAAAGTGATTGTCGAAGGTGACCTCCGCGATTCCTCCCCCTGTAATTGTGCCTGTTGCTGTAGCATCATCGATTACAGAGCCATTGATCCAAACTTCACAGGTTCCCGTGATGTTAGACGTATCTTCAACTACGGTATAGCCCACATCACGGGAAATACCAGAGATGGTGACCCTTTGATCCGACGTTAAGAAGATGGTGTTTGTGGCCGCGCCGTCCACTGCTGCGATTTTGCCATCCGTAAAGGTGATGGTACTGGTTGTGGTCGTGCCATCTGAGCTGTGGTAGGTAGCGATGTAGTCGCCAGAGACAGGGTTGCCACTAGTGTCTGTTAAGGTCACCGTAAAGGAGTAGCTATCTGCCCTCTGGGCATCGGTTGCATCACCTGAGACTTCCTTGGTGATGGTTAGGCTACCAAATTCAAGAGAAGCTTGTGTGCTCGCTAAAGCAATCTTGGTACCACAGCTCGAACCAATCCATACAAAGCTAAATTCACCGCCACTTACTTTTGTTATGAAGCCACTCTTAAGCGCAGCGTTAGTGTTGTCAGCTGCTGTACCATATATGCGTGTGTACTGTGTACCGTCGTATTGATATAGATCGGTCGCTGTAGTTGTGTCCGAGGTCACATACACGGGATTAGTGAAACCAGACTTGAATAAGATGGCTTCCGAATATGTACCACCATATCCTGTTGTACCTGCGTAAGATGCGATATCGAGGTCTACAACCTTCCAAACAATGTCATATCCCCTTGCAAGGGTATCTGTTCCTGAATAGTAGATACTAACTGTACAATCTGCGTATACTCCACCGTAGTGTGCACTCAGCCAGAACCCATCAGCAAATAAATCTTCGCCCTGCTCAAATTCCGTAACACAAACATTATTAGCAGCGCGATAGCCATATATAGAAACGGTAGAAATCGTAAAGACAACGTCAATGGCGTATCCATCGCTTGTATAACCTGCGTCCGTTACTGTGATCTGAATAGCAGGGCTACCCTCGCTGCCATATACCCTGGTCTCGCCTGCTTCTATGGCATCAGTAGTTTTAATCTCATAATCAAGAGCGGCCGAAGCACTGCGACAACTTGGGGTCGCGCCGTCTAATTTATGCAAGGCAAGGCCATCACAGAGAGTAATTTCTACATTGCTATCGGTAACGTATGTCTCATTGAAATAGATATAACCGTCGCTGGTGCTCGTATAATCAAAATCATCTTCACTGGCTACTTGTCAATGGGTTGAGGTGTCACTAAAAGACATGGAAGGAAGTCATGAATTGAAGGGGCACCGGATGTATCCGATGCCCCTAATCCTCAACTCTTTAGAATGTGCGGCGCTTTCTCAGTGCAAAGGCGGCAAGTGCTGCGATGGCACAGGCTCCAAGCGCTACAGCGGTGATGATGGGAAGCAGCGCACCTATGCTGTCTCCCGTCCCAGGCAGAATGCCACTGGTGCTACCTTCTCCAGAACCGCTTAAGGAACCACTGTCATTACCTGTGCTGCTACCGCTGCCGGTTTCTTCATCAGTTCCGGTGCTTCTCTCGTTTACAACGGTGTAGGTGAGGTTGAGATAGTAGTTTGTGCCGTTCTCGGTGTAGCTTACCGAACCCTCATTGAAATCGTAGCCTGAGTAGTTTGTATCGCCTTCAGCGTAGCTTACTGCGCCCTCTGCAACTGAGCTTTCGTAAGGGATGGTGATTTCAATAGGGTTTTCC
>CAYTTI010000026.1:0-10436 GCA_964440675.1 uncultured Coriobacteriaceae bacterium | reverse complement strand
GAATAATGTGCCGTAAGACAGGAGGCACCCTCATGAAGCACAGCGGTACCCAAAGGCTCGAAACTGAGCGACTCATGTTAAGACGGTTCATGCAAGAAGATGCTGCGGCGATGTATCGAAATTGGGCAGCAGATGCAGAGGTTACTAAATACCTCACATGGTCTCCTCATGCCAGCCAACAAGAGACCCAGCAGGTTATAGACAACTGGGTAAAGGCGTACAGCAACGAAAGCTTCTATCAATGGGCCATTGTCTTAAAGGAAATAGGGGAGCCAATAGGAAGCATAGCTGTCGTGCACATAGATGAAGATGTTTCTAAGGTACAGATGGGCTATTGCATCGGAAAAGCTTGGTGGAACACAGGCATTACATCAGAGGCATTACAAGCAGTGATGGATTTTCTTTTTGATGTTGTGGGTGTTAACTGCATCGAGGCTAAGCATGATTCGCGAAATTCCAATTCAGGCAAAGTCATGAAAAGGTGCGGCATGGCCTATGAGGGAACCTTGCGTGCCTCTGCTCGTAACAACCAAGGCATATTTGATGCTTGTTACTATGCACTGCTAAAATCTGAGCGTTAAAGATTTTGTTTGTCAAGACGGCTTTCCAAAGCTGTTCAAACTCAATCTGCGAGGCACACCTCAATCTGTTAGGCACATACATCCCGACGATGTTTAAGGAGCGTATACCATGGCCACAAGCATAACGCGCGCAGAGCTCGCCACCTACCTCGACTATACCCTGCTCAAACCAGAGGCAACCCTCGCCGACATAGATGCAATTACTAAGGACGCGCGCTGCGTTGCCGCTGCATCGGTGTGTGTGAACCCTTGCTGGGTTCCGCGCGTACACGAGTTGCTTGAGGGAAGTGATGTAGCAACCTGTACCGTTATTGGATTTCCTCTGGGAGCAACGACCAGCGCCATCAAGCTTGCCGAAGCACGTGATGCGCTTGCGGGAGGAGCCAGCGAGCTCGACATGGTTATCAGCATTGGTGCCTTGCGTGGAGGACATGCGGCAGTGGTTGCATCCGAGATTGAACAACTCGCGGACTGTGCACACGAAGACGGCGCTCTGCTTAAGGTTATTATCGAGACCTGCTTGCTTACCGACGACGAAAAGCGCCAGGCATGCCTTCTTGCTAAGGAAGCAGGTGCCGACTTCGTGAAAACCTCAACAGGCTTTTCGTCTGCTGGTGCTGCGGTGGAAGATGTCCGCCTCATGCGTGAGACGGTTGGACCGGATATGGGTGTTAAGGCGGCGGGTGGTATCCGCACGCTCGAAACAGCCCTGGCAATGATTGATGCTGGCGCGACCCGTCTTGGCGTTTCCGCTGCCCGCGCAATTCTCGACGAGATTCAGGAATAAGGTCGATAGCATGAGCAATATACAAGAATCACGTTTACAAACACCATTTCGCTATGACTATGTGGGCAGCTTCCTGCGCCCGGCAGAGCTCAAGCAGGCTCGACTAAACTTTGAAGCTGGCACCATCACCGCTGAGCAGCTTACTGCCGTAGAGGACGTGTGCATACGCGATCTCGTTGCTAAGCAGAAGGCCGCGGGTTATCACGTGATAACGGATGGCGAGTTTCGTCGCTCGACGTGGCATCTCGACTTCATGTGGGGACTCGAAGGCATCAGTCACAAGAAAACAGAAACAGGTCTGCCTTTTCATGGCGAAAACGCCATGGTCGACGACACCTATCTCACTGGCAAAATCGGCCTTGTCGGCGAGCACCCTTTTGTTGCTCACTATCGCTTTGTAAAAGCGCTGGAAGATGACCGTAGCGTTGCCAAGCAAACGATCCCATCTCCTGCTCAAACCTTGGCTCAGTTCTGGATGCCCTTTAACCGACCTAATACAGAGAAGTTCTACGCTTCTGCAGGCGAGCTCTCAGAAGATATCGCTGCCGCCTACGTCGAGGTACTCAAGCAGCTCTTTGATGCGGGTTGTCGTAATGTTCAGTTTGATGACTGTACCTGGGGCATGATGGCAGACAAAACCGGTCATTTTGCCTATGGCACGACGCAAGAAGGTCTTGTGGCAGTGCAGCACGCCCACAAGGATCTCAATAACCAGGTTATCGCTGGTGCTCCCGCGGGCATGGTCGTGAATACCCATGTGTGCCGCGGTAATTTCCACTCTACCTATGCCAATAGTGGTGCATATGACCCGGTTGCCGATATTCTCTTTGCTGAGGAAAACGTTAACGCGTACTACCTAGAGTTCGACGATGAGCGCTCTGGTGGATTTGCGCCACTTGCCAAGGTGAGTGGGGATAAAAAGGTGGTGCTTGGCCTCATTACCACTAAGTTCCCCGAACTGGAGGACAAGCAAACCATCATTAATCGCGTTCACGAGGCAGCGCAGTATGTTTCGCTCGATCGCCTGTGTCTCAGTCCGCAGTGTGGCTTTGCGTCCTGTGAGATTGGTAACAAATTAAGCGAAGAAGAGCAGTGGGCTAAGTTGGCGCTGGTGAAAGAGGTTGCAGAAGAAATCTGGGGAACGTAGCAAGCGCTGAATACAGCAAAACCGGGGCAGATCTGTGATCTGCCCCGACTCATAAATGCTGGCTATTGATTTTGCGCAGGCCATTGGCTCAAAGTTGCTATCAACTTGACGTGAGTTATCGACCCAAAGTTGGCTATTGACGCTGCGCCAAGCCAACTATCGACTCGACCATGCAAAAGTTAACGAAGTCATCCAAGGTGCCTTCCTCATGAAACGCATCGAGCGCACCGTAGTATGCCAATTTGTTTTGTTCGTGCACCACAAATGGAGGGAAGTTGCACTTGAGCAGGCAAATGTTTTGGAAGAGTCGTGCTATGCGTCCGTTGCCATCTGCAAATGGATGGATCTCAACGAGCTTTGCGTGTGCATAGCATGAGATGATCAAAGGAGAACGAAGGTCTTTTTCCGACACCTGGGCGATCTCACTATTAATTTCGTCCAACAGCTCCAGCACCGTCTGCTCTACCTCTTCAGGAGCATATCCAACATCATGTGCAACAGTGTAATAGCCTCGTTTGAACGTACCGGGACGTTCTCCTGCAAGCCACCTTTTTTGATCGTAGGTGCCGGCAGTTAATACACTGTGTAGATGGAGAAGATCTTTGCACTCAAATGCAGTTTGTGGTGAGGTATGCGCCTGCGCTTCCTGCCAAGCTCTTTTGAGATTAACTATTTCAAAAATTGTTCTCGGATCTCCCGTAAATCCCACAATGCGCCCATGCTCAAAGATTTCTTTCGTGTCATGGTAGGTGACTTCGTCGTTCTCGATCTTTCCTGAGTTATAGGAGAAGATAAGAGGAAACGTCTCTTCAAGGTAGATCCGCCGCACGCCATCATCCATCGCGCGCCATCGTGCGACAAGCTGTGAGTAAGCAGTTTGAATTGAGTCTACAGAGCTATTGGTATCGGAGGAGCCGCCGCTCATGATCGATCTGCTTCCAGGTAATCGATGAGACGATATTTCTGTTTATTACGAACCGAGGTGTGAACGGACGCCTCAACTGGCTTATCGTCTCTTAGCAGCGGCTCATCCTTTGTGGGAAGTAGCTGTATGTCGTCATGCGCGCCCGCCGCAGACAGACTGCCAAAGGTAGCGATGTAGCGCAGTAGCTGCTCGTCTGTAAGCATATCTCCGCTCTGGTTCATCCAAATTCTCACGAATTCTCCTGCGCTATTGTGTTGTATCTACGGTGGCTCACTGGCGTATTACTCCGAGTCTATCAGCATACTACCCTGAACCTTATCGGCTTACTACTCCGGAATGTTTACATGCACACGATACTTGCCCGGGGTAGATGCCTCCTCGAAAGCATCTTGGATGTCCTCAAGGTCAAACTGCTTCGGTTCGCACATGGGACGCATGTCGATGGCACGAGTGTTCAGCAGCATGGCTGCGTCGGCATAATCCTCAAGGTTTGAACCGAAGGTACCCAGGATCTCAATGCGGCGGTAGTGAATGGGGTTGGCATCGAGCGTCGTTTGCGGAGCGGGATAACCTGCAGCAAAGATGAGGATGCGTCCGTCAAGTGGCTTGATGAGGTCGAAGGCCTGGTCCAAAACTACCTTGTTGGAAACGGCAAGGATAACGCAGTCAACACCGGTACCATCGGTGAGCTCTTTCACACGAGCGACGGGATCCTCGTTGCCCGAGTCGATAACCTCAAAGCCAGCCCCACGTGCAACTTCAATCTTGTTTTCCATAAGTTCAGAGAGAAATACACGTGCACCGTAGGCGCGAGCAACCTGTGCGTTTGCAAGACCCATCGTGCCTGCGCCTACTACCAAGCAGGTCTCGTGTGGCTGCAGGCGAAGCTTTTTAATGCCGGAGACAACCGTAGAAATTGGCTCGAGAAAACCCGCTTCAGCAGGGGTCAGTTCGGGATTCATCTTATAGAGCACGCGCTCGCGGGTAACCTTGTACTGGGCAAAGCCAAACATGCCTCCCACATAGCCGTCCTCGCTGCGCCAACTCATGGGACGTGGGCTTATGCAGTCGGCAATGTTGCCAACACGGCAGGCGGCGCACTCGCCGCAGAAACCGTCATGAGCCATTGCTACGTAGTCCCCGGGCTTCACCGACCGAACAGCCGAACCCACCTCGACAACAACCCCCGCACCTTCGTGTCCGCCGGCCATGGGGTAACCCTGATGCTCGCGCAAACCCATCCATTGCTGATAATCGGTGGTGCATAGGTTTTGTCCCTGCATGTGCACCAATACCTCGTGTTCACCGAGCTCATCAGGAAGTTGGCGTGTTCCAACCTTTGCCACATGAGCTTTTTCTAGATAACCGAACTTGGTTGTTCTAATCTTCAAAACAACCTCCCCCTTTCAAAGGATCTGTATAAGAAGACATACATAACAAAATATAACATTATCAGCTTGTATATGACAGTTCAAAATGCCTTGACATTTCTTCCAATAAAACGAAAACTAGTCATTAAATCCGAGAGGTTATATCTTGTATAGGTGTATAGGTACGCTGCGCTGCAGCGGGCGAGGTGGGCTACACTGCGGCAGGCGGTTTTGCGTATGTGATCTCGAGGATGGATGTGTGTTACGTCGAAAGATGCCAGTAAGTATATAGAGAGGAGGGTTTATGAAAATTGCGCTTGTCTCGCACAATCTACTTGCCTCCGGCATGCTGGAGGCAGCAGAGATGATCGGCGGCGAGGCCGAGGGTACAGCTGCGTTTGGGCTGATGCCTGAAGACGATGGGGAAGCTTTAATAAAAAAGCTTGTTGCATGGCTTGATGCAGGCGACCCAGATCCCGAAGTACTTGTGCTATCGGATCTCTATTTTGGCAGCCCATTTAATGCTTTGGCTGCTTTCTCACAAAGCAGAGAGATCTATCACGTCACAGGCATGAATCTTGCAATGGTCGTTGAGGCTATATCCCTCAAAGATGACGGACTTTCTGCAAAAGAGGTAGCTGAACAAGTCATACCTCTTGCGCATGATGGCATCGTCGATGTCAATGAGGTGTTGGCCAGTATATAGGTAGCAGGCATACGTTCGTGTGTTTGTTACGGGCAAGAACAAGGGGAGGTGATGGAATGGCGAACTGCAAGGTTCAGTTCATGCGCATCGATACTCGAATGGTACACGGCCAGATCGTAGTTAAGTGGGCGACGGTTAACAAGTGCAAGTACGTCATTATCATTGACAAGGCTCTGGCAGCAGATCCTTTCATGTCCAACTTCTACAAGAAAGCCGCTCAGAAGGGTATCAAGATTGATGTTGCCGATCCGGTTAAGGCGACCAAACAGTGGAATGCAGGCAAGTTTGGGCCTTCCGATCGAAATGTCATGATCGTGTTTAAGGACGCGGAGAATGCTTACAACCTGTGGAAGGAAGGCTTCCCAGTGAAGGAGGTCGATCTTGGCAACCAAGTTGCCTCGCACGGTAAGAAGCAAATCTCTCGTGAGGTATTCCTGAGCGAAGATGAGTTTAACAAGCTTAAGGAAATGCACGAGGGCGGCGTCAGGGTGTACATGCAGGTTATCCCGGAAGATATCCCAATCGAATTTGACGGAATCGCCAAGACCTTTACAGGTTAAGGCATGCGTTCAGTTTTCGTACGTACTTCGTTGTAGTTCGTTAGTTCGTACATGGTTTTTGACGTGCGTTTAAGTTCTCACACGCACGTGGTTTTACCTGTACCGTCCACTATTCGACCCTGTATTAAGGGGGATATTTTGGAGCTTACAAATACTGTCGCATCAACAGCAATTGTGCCTTTGGCGCTCACCGGCGCAATTATGTATACGTTCTGGAATCAGCTCCTTATAGGCTATACCGCCCAAGGCGCATTCCAGCGTCCCATCGTATGCGGCTTTTTCTTCGGCCTTGTTTCTGGTCGTATGGAAGAGTGCATGATTTTGAGCGCGGGAATCGAGTCCCTCTACCTCGGTCTTGTTACGCCTGGCGGAAATACGCCTACCGACTATATGGCAGCTGCCTGTGTTGGTATTCCGGTGTGGCTCTGTACTGAGGGTATGACCTCAACACAGGCTGTCGCTCTTGCGGTGCCTGTAGGCCTGCTCTTTGCGCTGGTAACCATCGTCAAGTACATTATTTGCGGCTTCTTCGTTGAGCCTGCCGAGAAGTATGCTGAAGAAGCGAACACCCGCGGCATCTTTATGTGTGCCGTCGTGTGGCCGGCTCTTGTTAAGGCCATCCTTGGCTTCACGCTCATGTTCTTGTCGATTTATCTGGGTTCAACCTTCGTCCAAGGTCTGCTTGACGCTCTGCCCGACTGGCTTACCCATGGCTTTGAGATTGCCGGCGGGATCCTGCCTGCCCTCGGCTTTGGTCTCACCATCATGATCATTGGACGTCCGACCTATATCCCACTGTTCCTCATTGGGTACTTTATGGTGCAGTACGGCGGTCTATCCGTTATGGCCTGTGCTATTTTTGCAATTTGCATTTGTCTGTTCATCACCTTCTTCCGTATTGACCTTGCCGAACAGCTCGCCGACGATGATGACGACTGGGGCGACGATGATGAAGAAGAGCAAGAGAGTACGCAGCGCGTTCTTACCACTGCTGATGTCAACGGCTTCTTTATGCGTTGGTGGGTGTACTGCGAAATGCCGCACTCCTATCAGCGTATGCAGGCGCTTGCTCTGTGCTCAGCGATGATTCCCTCCCTCAAGAAGCTGTATCCGGGTGAGGAAAACAAAGAGAAGCTCGCCTCTGCTTTGCACCGTGAGCTGATGTACTTCAACACTCAGGGTATTTGGGGCTCGTCTGCCCTCGGTGTTGCTCTTGCTATGGAAGAGGAGCAGGCAATAACCCAGGCCATGAGTGAAGAAGATGCAACGGCTTCCATTAACGGTCTCAAGATTGGCTTCATGGGACCCTTTGCCGGTGTTGGAGACACGATCGACTGGGGCATCTTGCTGTACCTGCTCATTGGTATTGGCCTGCCCGCGTGCTCCGATGGCAATCCCGTTGGCATTCTCCCGGTATTGATAGGCTTCCCCGCAATCACCATTGCCGAAGGTCTGTTCTTTACCAACCTTGGCTATCGCCTTGGTCGTACTGCACTTGGTCAACTCTTTAGTTCTGGCATGATCGACCGCCTGATTGAGTGTGCATCTATGATCGGTATGATGATGATGGGTTCACTAGGTAACACCTACGTGTCTCTCACACTTGCGAGTGAGGATGCACAAGCAACACTCGACTCCATTATTCCGGGTTTGTTGCCGCTCATTGCAATCTTCTTGGTCTATTTCGTACTTCAAAGAGTCACGCAACAGATGCAATACATCTCCGTCGGTCTTATTATCGTGGGACTGTTGCTTGCTCTCGTGGGTATATGCTAAGAACCACCTTGTTTGCAATATGTTAGTGCTGCTTGTTTGCAGCGCTACGCTCGAGAACCCCTCATGCACGAGGGGTTCTTTTCTATAGAATGACCACGGTCTCTAGCCTATAACCCCCTATAGCCCCGATCTTTCGAGCTGTAGGCAAAAAGGGGTCTATAGCCCCGATCTTTCACTCGTTTTGCAATTATTGAGAAATAGAGTGTATCTAAAGTTCTATTTGCCTTATATTGTTATA
This sequence comes from uncultured Coriobacteriaceae bacterium, assembly GCA_964440675.1. Taxonomy (GTDB): domain Bacteria; phylum Actinomycetota; class Coriobacteriia; order Coriobacteriales; family Atopobiaceae; genus CADBMC01. The sequence goes on along the minus strand of CAYTTI010000026.1, from coordinate 2,346 downwards.
TGATGAGTCGGAGATCAGCAGAGTTACAACATAAGGAGGTTGTTCATGCTCGTTTCAATGAAGGAGATTCTCGTTCGTGCAAGCAAGGAGAACTATGCTGTAGCTGCTCCTAACGTATGCACCGAGTTGGACGCTCGTGCGTCCATCGAGGTGGCAGAGGAAATTAACTCGCCGCTTATTCTCGATGTAGGCTACAAGGCAAACCCCGACATTGTGTTCTTCGGTCATATGCTGCGCCAGTTGTGCATTCAGTCCAGTGTTCCTGTAGCGATTAACCTTGACCACGGTGGCTCCTATCAGCAGTGCGTGCATGCTATTCAAGCCGGCTTTACGAGCGTTATGATTGACCGCTCTGCTGAGTCATTCGAGAAAAACGTAACCGACACTGCCGAGGTAGTTAAGTTTGCCCACGCCGTGGGTGTCTCCGTTGAGGCGGAGCTGGGTCACGTTGGCCAAGCCTCCAATGCTGAGGTTGATACCAAGAGCCACCTCACTGAACCCGAGGTTGCCAAGGACTTCATTGAAAAAACCGACGTTGATATGCTTGCCGTTGCCATTGGTACTGCCCATGGTGCGTATCCTAAGGGCTTTGTTGCCAAGCTCGATCACGAGCGTCTTGCTGCTATTAAAGCGGCTGTTGGCCAGGACTTCCCGCTGGTACTTCACGGCTCTTCGGGCACCCCAGAGGATGAACTAAAGCAGGTGTGTGCTCACGGCATCAATAAGGTGAACATTGCCAACGATCTCTGCAATGCCATCACCGCCCTTCTCAATGAGCGTCACCTTGAGGGTCAGTCTGCCTATGAGGTATGGGGTTGCATCCAGCAAGCTTTCAAGGATAAGCTGCGCCACGTGATGTGCGACGTGTACTGCTCTGCCGACAAGGCATGGACTCCCGAGAACGCGGGCGTTGCTGCTGGTAGCCTTGTTTCCCTAGAGGAGAAGTAAACATACACCGACCCATGAGCGTCCTGTTTGGGAGCTCCTGAGTATCCTGTTTGAGAGCCCCTGAGTGTTCAGGGGTTCTTCTACAAGCTGAAAGATCGTTCTTGCTACCATGCTGCACTCACCAGCTGCGGCATGGTAGCTGTCGTTTTTACTGGTCTGCAGGTTCGACTCGGTGAATTTCGTGGATGCCCGCATTGAGCAGTACGTTTACGTCTTCGTCAGTTGCACCAGTGTCGGTAATTAGTAGGGTTACGCGGTCGAGAGATGCGTAAGAAAAACCTGCCCCAATCCCCAACTTTCCCGAATCAGCGAGCAGAATCATACGATCCGAGCGCTCAACCATCAACGAGTTAACTATCGCTTCCTGCTGTGTGGTTGAGGTGATTCCAGAGGTTATAGAAATTCCTGCGCATCCTAAAAAGCAGCTTGTGGCCAAAACATTGCGCACATTGTTAAGGGCGAACTCACCCGAAAGTACACTACGAGGCGGACGTACTTCACCTCCGGTTAGGAGGATCATTCCGCTAGGAGGAATAGGAAAGTCCCGCGCACGAGCACTGTTGGTAACCACCGTTACGCCTTCTGCTTCAATAAGACTCACTATTTCAAGGGCTGTCGAGCTCGTGTTTACAAAAATAAGATCGTTGCTTTCCACGAGCTGGGCGGCGGCAGCGGCGATTGCCTTGCGTGCAGGGGCTCCTTGGTTGTCTGTGGCAGAACTGGCTTGCGCTTCCTTTTCGGCAAGTTCTGCCCCTCCGTAGCGCCTCTGTGCTACACCAATCTTTTCGAGATAGTCTAAATCACGCCTTATCGTAAGCCGAGATATTCCCAGGTCTTCGGCGAGCTCAGTCACATTTGCATGACCCTGCGTGCGCAAAATCTCAGCAATGTGCGCGCGGCGCTGTTTTACGAACGTCCTTGTTTCTCCCGCATTCATGAGCATGCCTCAATCTATACGTCTTAAATACTGCGCTAACAGGGATAAGCGTAGCTGATCTAAGAACGCTATAAGCGCTCACATTCATTTGAACAAATTAACTCTAAAAATAGAACGTTTTGGGCAGTTAGAAAATCCGTTTACAGGAAATTTCCTACCACCCACCCCAAAGATAATAATTCTGAACTAATAAATATTTCGATTTAATCGTTATTAGCAACGAAAACATTCTAAAAGTTCTTATAATAGATAAAAACGAACAAAACGACCATGATACTCAGCGAACTGCTGTACGGCATAGTGGAAAGGGATAACAGGAAAAGGAGGGAGGTTTCATATGTTGCTCAAGGAAATCTACGAAAAGGTCGTTACTCCTTTGTCAATGGCGCTATTGCTGATTGGCGTGATGCCATACGTGAAAGTTGTAAGCCGCTCGAGGCGGACAATACCGTTGAGCCTGT
>CAYTTI010000025.1:0-10586 GCA_964440675.1 uncultured Coriobacteriaceae bacterium | reverse complement strand
AGTGTGGCAAGGAGTTTTAGGCTTACAAGTGTGGCAAGGAGTTCTGGGCTTACCCGACTCGCTCAAGCCTCCCTACAGCTCATAAATCTCGACTTTATCTACGAGGGAATCTACGACTGAGCGCCGGGCAGCTTGCGTGCCCGGCTCCATGACATTTGCCGCACCCGTTGCCATTGCAAGCCGTAAACTTTCCTCGAGGCTGAGGTTTTGCTCCGCAGCATAGGCGAAGGCAGCCACTACAGAGTCGCCTGCACCCACGGTTGAACCAACTGGTACCTTGGGTGCACATCCTTTAAGCGTTTGCTCGCGCGTGGCACAGATAGCACCCGCTCCACCCATAGATACCACTACGAGCTCAATACCGTCGTGTACGAGCTTGCGCGCAGCTTGGACAACCTTAGCATCAGTATCGAGTTCGTACCCAAGTATGGCACCCAGTTCAATTTCGTTTGGTTTTACAAAGTAGGGCTTAGCCGTGAGGCCAGCTATAAGTTTTGCTCCGTCTGCATCGAGAAATACCCTGGCACCCTTTGCTTGTGTACGCTCGATCCATACCTGGTAGACATCATCAGCACAGCCCACGGGCACGCTGCCGGAAAGCACCACGATGTCATCTTGCTGGATCACGCTGCACAGCTGTTCGAGCATGTCGTCTAAAAATGCGGGGTTCACATGAGGGCCCGGCTCGTTGATGTCGGTGTGTGTTTGAGCTACGGGATCGATAACCTTGAGGTTAGTGCGCGTTTCACCTTCTACAATACAGGGCATACAGTCGATACCATCTGCAGCGAGCTGAGTTTGGATGGCATGTCCGGTGTTTCCTGCAAGAAGGGCGAGCGCTTTGCTGTAGGTACCAAGCTCAGCTAATACCTTCGACACGTTAATACCCTTGCCACCTGGATCGCAGCGCAGGTCAGTAATGCGCGTTACGGCATCGATCTTGAAGCCTGGCGCTTGCACCGTTTTATCTAGGGCAGGGTTGAGCGTGACGGTGTAAATCATGAAGCAACCTTCCAATTGGCGAGCAGGTACTGCTCAGCTTCGGCAGACCACAGACCGCGGTTTGCTTCTACCAAGTCGGCGAGCTTGGCAAAACGCTCATCTTGCTCTGCTTTCTCGCGAAAATCCTCAAGTGCGGTTAGAGGCATATCAATATGGGTGTAGATAAGTTTCTTGCCTCCCGGGATATTGGGAAGATTGAGGATCGTTTCAGGAGCTGCATCGAGGCCGCCTACGTGGGTGATCATAACGGAAGGATCCATGCCCTGTGCCGTGAGCTCGAGACTCTCTATCATGTCCTGTGTATTGCCACCCGAGGTGCCAACGACGTGGGTTGCCTCGTAGTGCACGTTGTAGAAGTTCATGGAAGCCTCGAAGTTGTGGTCGACGGGACCTGCGAAAAAGTTGAGGCAGCCGTCATTTCCCAAAATTGCATCGCACAGGCTTACTACAGAGGCCACCGGCGCATAACAGAACACATCATCAAAGCCCGCATCATCCGTAAAGCTGCGTAGGTATTCAACGGGTGTATCGGTACTACCATTGTTTACGATGTGCAATTCGACGCCGAATTGTTCACGTACCGTATTGGCAGGAAAGAGCATGCGCGCACGTTCGAGGCGTTCTTCGGAGATATCTGCAAGTACGATGCGCTTGGGTTTGCGTTCTGCGTGCAGAGCATAGATAAGAGCCCCTAGACCCATGGGTCCAGCTGCGGCAACGAGAGCAAGATTGCCACCCTCCTTGATGCCCATATCGTGAACGTAGACACCGGGTTTGGTATGAAACGAGGCGTGAAATGCGCCGATGTTGCAGCTCATGGGTTCAGTAACCGATGCCTTGTAGTAGGCATCACCGGTGTATTCCAAAAGGCAGCCGCGCTCGATAAGCTCTGCAGGAAGAATGCAGTAGGTAGCGTCGCCACCGCAAAATTCGTAAGAGTAGCCGGGCGACCAGGGCTCATCGTTTTGCATGTTTGGCTGAATGGTGAATTTCATTCCTGGCGTAAAGGCATCAGCCCACTTTGCACCTACCTCAACGATGTCACCTGCAAACTCATGTCCACAGATGGCGGGATGGTCGGCTACATCGTCATGAACGCGCTTGTGCTCGGCACCTTGAATTGCCATCTTGTAGGTAGACATACACACCGAGTCTGAAATGATTTTTACGAGTATCTCATCATCATGAATTGCAGGCAATTCAAACTCATCGAGTCTAACGTCGTTCTTGCCATGCAGACGTACCGCACGTACCTTCATGATCTTCACGTCCTCTTCTTTTGTGTAAACTGCAAGCTCAAATATGAGACAGCCTACAGGTGCCTGGAGCTAGCACAAGCAACGGCACAACAACAGTAGGTAATTCGAGAGCAAGTATACTCAAACTCAAACGATAGTTGTGAAGACCCTTTAATTCCTGCGGTGACGATGATGTTTTCGTCTGCGGTGATGTATATTTTTGGAGCCTCTTTTGCAGAGCCCCGTAATCTCTGAAAAAAGGACACTGCGCTGTTCGGTCCAGCGTTCAGCGTAGAAACACCAGCACGTTGGAGGATCAGTGAATAAATCAACTGCCTACGCTAAGCCAGGCGAGGTGGAGCGCTCTTGGGTGCTTGTTGATGCCGATGGGATGACTCTTGGTCGTCTCGCGACTCAGGTTGCAATGATTTTGCGCGGCAAGCACAAGCCACGTTTTACCCCGCATACCGATACTGGCGATTTTGTTGTAGTCATTAATGCGAGCAAGGTGCAGCTTACCGGAAACAAGGATCAGACAAAGCGTTACTATCGTCATAGCGGCTATTTAGGTGGCCTTAAGTCTGAGAGCTATCTTGAGGCCATGGAGAAGCATCCCGAGCGCGTTATTGAGCATGCGGTAAAAGGAATGTTGCCCAAGACAACGCTTGGCCGCAAGCAGCTTCGTAAACTTAAGGTATATGCGGGGGCTGAGCATCCGCATGCAGCACAAAACCCCACCAAGATTGAGCTGGAGGCGTAATCGATGGCTGAGAATAAAGCAGTGTATTACGGCACCGGCCGCCGTAAGGAAGCCGTTGCTCGCGTACGTATTATGCCGGGTACCGGCAAGGTAAGCATTAATGGTCGCGATGCGCTCGAGTACTTTGGACGTAGGCAGCTCGTAGAAAATGCCCTCGTGCCCTTCCGGGTAACCGATACGGTTGGCTACTTCGATGTTGTTGCCACCTGCAATGGAGGTGGCGTTACCGGGCAGTCGGGAGCGGTGCGCCTAGGCATCGCGCGCGCGCTGCTTGAGGCGGGGGATTACCGTGCCGATCTCAAGAAAGCAGGCTATCTTACCCGCGACCCGCGTGCAGTTGAGCGCAAGAAGTACGGCCTTAAGAAGGCGCGTAAGCGCCCGCAGTTCTCTAAGCGTTAATTGTTTGGGTTCTCTGCAGTTGGGTTCTGCAGTATCTCGTGAAAAAAGGCTCGTCGAGGGTGTCGGCGAGCCTTTTTGCTAAGGGGTGATGGTATGAAGTACTTTGGAACCGACGGTTTTCGGGGACGCGCCAACGAGGGGCTAACGGTTGACCACGCCTTTCAAATTGGCAAATTTGTTGGTTGGTACTATGGCAGCTGCCAGGATCGCAAGGCTCGGGTGGTTATTGGCAAGGATACACGCCGTTCGAGTTACATGTTTGAATCTGCCCTTGTTGCGGGTCTTGTGGCAAGTGGTGCCGATGCATACCTGCTCCATGTTATTCCTACACCAGGCGTGTGCTATGAGGTAGTAGACGGGCAGTTCGATTGTGGCGTTATGGTATCTGCCTCACATAACCCCTATACCGACAATGGTATCAAGCTTGTTGATAAAAGCGGTACCAAGATGGACGAGGAGATTCTCGAACAAATCGAAGCGTATATCGATGGAGCGTTCGACATTTCCCTGGCGACAGGCGATGGTATTGGCCGCACCGTAGATTACATGCAGGGGCGTAATCGCTACATTGCCCACCTTATTGCGAGTGCGAATTTCTCGCTGCAGGGTGTGCGTGTGGGTCTGGACTGTGCAAACGGATCTGCTTCGAGCGTGGCTAAGCCCGTATTCGATGCGCTGGGTGCAGACGTGCACGTTATTAACAATGCCCCCAATGGCTTCAACATCAACGTTAATTGCGGATCAACCCACGTGGAGAACCTTCAGGAATACGTAGTGCGCAACCAGCTCGATGTTGGCTTTGCCTACGACGGAGATGCGGACCGTTGCATTGCTGTCGATGAAAATGGTCATGTGGTCGATGGCGATCTTATCCTCTATGTGTGCGCGCGTTATATGGCGAAGTATGGACGCTTGGCAGCAGATACAGTGGTGCCGACTGTTATGAGCAATCTCGGCCTCCTGCGCGCCCTTGATGATGTGGGTATCGCGTACGAGCAGGCTGCGGTAGGTGACCGCTTTGTGTATGCATGTATGTGTGAGCATGGATACACTTTGGGCGGTGAGCAGTCTGGCCACATCATCTTTAGAGAGCTGGAAACTACGGGCGATGGCATTATGACAAGCCTGAGAGTTATGGAAGCAGCGCAGGTAGAGCGCGAATCGCTTGCTACCTTGGTGCGACCAGTCACTTTGTATCCACAGCGTGTCACTAATGTTGCGGTATCCGACCGCGAAGCTGCGATGAACCTCGACGCTGTGCACGCGGCTGTGAAAGAGGCGGAAGAGCTTATGGGCGGCAATGGCCGTGTGTTTGTACGGGCGAGCGGCACCGAGCCCCTCATTCGTGTACTGGCCGAGGCCCCCGATGATACTCTCTGCCGTCAGGCGAGTGCCCTTGTGGTAAAAGCTTTGGAGCCATTTGCTGTGTAGCAGGTGGTTGATGTGGCGTGCGCCGTTGAGAGGTGTGTGTGGTGCGTAGTTCTTGCCGTGTCCAGTGCGTGACATCAGTAAGGCGGCCTTGATACAATGCGGTGCGTATCAGGCTCGGTTGGGAGTGCTTAACCAGGGAGGGTTTCTGTATGTGCGGAATTGTTGGCTATACAGGGTCTAAAGAGGCAACGCCATTTTTGCTCGCCGGTCTTGCCACGCTCGAGTACCGCGGATATGACTCTGCAGGCGTTGAGGTGCTTGGAGTAGATGGCATGCTTCATGGCGTTAAGTGCGCCGGGCGTGTTGCGACGCTTGTTGAGCGTTGTGAACAGGCAAACCTGGTGGGTTCAGTTGGTATTGCCCATACGCGCTGGGCAACGCATGGCGCTCCGAGCGATAAGAACGCTCACCCTCATCGTAGCTGCTCAGGTGATATTGCGCTTGTGCATAACGGCATTGTTGAAAACTTCCGTGAGCTGCGCGAAGAACTCATTGCCAATGGCCATGAATTCTCCAGCGATACCGACTCTGAGGTCATTGTGCATCTTATCGAAGAGTCTATGGCAGGTCCTGCAAAGGGCGATTTGCTTGAGGCAACACGCATCGCAGTGGGCAGGCTGGAAGGTTCGTGGGCTATTGCCGTTGAATGTATTGATCAGCCAGACATCTTGGTGTGTGCGCGCAAGAACTCACCGTTGGTGCTCACGGCAACTGATGACGGAGCCTACTGCGCATCCGATATCACTGCAGTTATCGATAAATCGCGTCATATCACGCAGCTTCAGGATGGTCAGCTAGCTCGCCTGACCAAAGACGGAACCATCTACGTTATCGACGCCGAGGGTCGTGATGTGATAACACCCACCACCATTGACGTGAACTGGAGCGCATCGGAGGCGAAGCGCGGGGGCTATCCTGACTTTATGAGTAAGGAAGTGGCCGAGCAGCCTGATGCCATCGAGCGTTTGCTTGCAAACCGCTTAGACGAAGATGGAATTGTTCTCGATGAGCTGCATATGTCCGATGAAGAGATTGCTGCCATCGACCGCATCTACGTGATTGCCTGCGGTACGTCTTATCACGTGGGTTTAATCGCTAAAGACATTATCGAGGGCTGGGCACGTATTCCGGTGTCGGTAGAGATTGCCAGTGAGTTTGTCTACTCCAATGTGCTTGCGACCAAGAATACGCTCTGTGTGGTTATTACCCAGTCGGGCGAGACAGCTGATACCCTGGCTGCTGCGCGTAGGATGCGCGAGATGGGTTGCCGTATATTCTCGATTTGTAACGTGATTGGTTGCACGGCTGCGCGCGAGGCAGATGGAACCATATATGTGCAGGCAGGACCAGAAATCTGCGTTGCATCCACCAAGGCATATACCTCACAGATGACAGCTGCTTTCCTGTTTGCTCTGTATTTGGCTCATCACACAGGTCGTATGACACTCGACGAAGTGCGTCAAAAATTCGATGCTTTATGTGAGGTGCCAGCAGCCGTGCGTGAGGTGCTTGCACGAAGCTGGCAAGACCGCGCTGCGGCGCGGGTATTTGAAGGCTGGAACTCCAGCTTGTTTTTAGGTCGGGGCACCAATGCAACAACGGCTCGAGAAGGAGCGCTCAAGCTTAAGGAACTGAGCTACCTGCATGCCGAGGCCTATCCTGCAGGTGAGATGAAGCACGGCTCCATTAGCCTCGTTGAGGATGGCTACCCCATAGTTGCAGTTGTGCCCAACGATTCAACTCGACAGAAGATGCTTTCAAACGTACAAGAGGTTAAGGCACGCGGTGCCGCAGTTGTTGCGGTAGCAACCGACGGGGACGAAGATATTGCCGCTCAGTGTGATCAAGTGCTCTGGATTCCCCAGATGACAGAAGGTACCATGGCGGCCATTCCTGCTGTGGTACATCTTCAACTGTTGGCACGCTTCGTATCAGTTGACCGCAATCGCGATGTTGACAAGCCGCGCAACCTTGCTAAATCGGTAACGGTGGAGTAAGTCTCAGCCGCTCAAGGCTATAGGCGCGAGTACAATGGAACAGGTAAGCAGATCACGGATCTTACAGTGGAGTAGGTAGTGCCGGTAGCGGGTATTGGTGTTGACATGGTAGAGATCGCGCGTATGGAGCGCGTGATGGAGCGGACGCCGTCGTTTTGCGCCAGGGTATTTACCGAAGAAGAGCGGAGGTACTGTGATAGCCGGCCGCGTCCTGCGGCGCATTATGCCGCTCGCTTTGCTGCTCGCGAAGCCGTGCTTAAGTCATTGGGGATTGGCTTTGGTAGCGGTGTCTGGGTTCGGGATGTATCCGTTGGTCGCGATGAGCTTGGTCGACCCTATGCTATTTTGAGTGGTGGTGCGCGGCGTTCTGCTCAAGCAAAGGGTGTCGAGCAGGTAGCCTTGGCATTGACGCATACACATGAATTGGCGGTTGCCAACGCAGTGGCTCTGCGCGAAGCGCTACGTCCACAGAAAAAGGAAAGCATTAACCCCTTAAAGGAGCTTGAGGCAAACTTTCGCGAGGCTCGCCTGCTTATGGAGGATCTGGAGAAAACCCAGCTCGAACAGCTGTCCGGATCGCTTGTTCAGCAGCGTATGGCATTTGGAGATATGCAGCGCTCAGCTCTTGAAGACGATGTAGCGGATGTTGCGTCGGGCGCGACTGAAGTTAAGAAGTGAGGTAATCCATGCAGCCTGTACTCAACATTGAAGATATTCGCAGGGTCGAACAGGCGCTTGAGAAGCGTGGGGTAAGCCTTATTGAGCTCATGCGCCGTGCTGGTTCATCGGTAGCTCATGAGGTTATGCGCCTTGAGAATGTCAAGCGCATCATGGTTTTTGTTGGCTTTGGCAACAACGGCGGAGACGGTTGGGTGGCTGCAGAAAGCCTGTTTAAGGCTGGTTATCAGGTTAGTGTGGTGAGTCCGGTCGATCCAGGTGAACTGAGGGGTGATTTGTGCCCCTTGGTTTCAAGCAGCGCAGTTCGTGCTGGGGTAGAGGTAGTGGTCGCACCTCCCCGTGACGAATTGGAGTCCTTACTCTCTGGGACGGATGTCGTGGTAGATGCGATGTTCGGTACAGGCTTTCATGGTAGTCCCTCCGCTCCCTTTGATATATGGATTAGCGTCATCAATAACTCAGGCGTTCGTGTTGTGGCAGCCGATGTACCGTCGGGGCTTTCTGCCCAAACAGGTATAGCACCAGGACGCTGTGTGGTAGCAGATGTCACCTGCACTATGATTGCCTTAAAGCCAGGCTTGCTTGCCGATACAGGTCGTGATGCCTGTGGTGCCATTGTCGTTGCGCCTCTTGCGGAAGAGGCGTATCCACTGGTGCTTGAGGCCGATCCTGTGGCATGGCGCTGTGAGGGCACTGATTACATTGATGTAATTGAGCCTCCCACCAACACACATGATAAATACTCTCGAGGATCGGTGCTCGTCGTTGCTGGTTCTGCACGTTATCCCGGTGCAGCGGTTCTTGCAGCGCGTGCGGCAGCGCGCGCAGGTGCTGGCTATGTAACACTTGCAGTACCTTCCACTATCCTGCAACAGGTACAATCGCATCTAGTAGAAATCCCTGTGGTGGGTTTGCCTGCGAGTACAGGCGGTGCCTTTGATACTGCAGCGGCTCCTTCGCTTGCGAATCTCGCTGAACGCTCATCGGTCACCATTGTTGGTCCGGGCATGCGCGTGGGTTCGGGCTCTGTGGCGGTGTGTACACGCCTTATCGCTTCCTCAGCTCCTCTGGTTATGGATGCTGATGCGCTTAATTGTCTGGCACGACTTACCTCAAATCGTCTCGATTCCTTCCCCGAGATTGTTCGCCGCCAAGCTCCCCTTATCTTGACACCACATCGGCGCGAGCTTGGGCGACTCATGGGGCTTACCGATACTCCGCCCGATTCGCTCACCTCTTCGCTTGAAGCAGCAAGGCGCATTGTGTGGGCAAACGGGGGCAGTGAGTTTGTAGTGGTTGCCAAGGGTAACGCCACGGCATGTGTGGGCGTTGACATTGCACTTCTGCCGAAACCCGGTCCTGCCTCACTTGCGACAGCAGGAACGGGCGATGTGCTTTCCGGCATTATTGGCGCGCTTATAGCACAAAGCAACTCGTACAATAACCTTGTGCTGCTCTGCGCGCTGGCATGCGAAATTCATGGCTATGCGGGATCTATTGCCGCACGCCGCCTCGGGTCGCGAGGTGCCGTGGCGAGCGATATAATCGATGCAATTGGTCTTGCCGCCGATGCTATCGAGGATCGTGCTGCCTTCCCAGAAGGTACAAATGCTCAGTCAGCGTAGAGCATGATGACTAGGCGTGTAACAATGTGGTATATCGCACGGGGCGTCTGTCGATTTCTGGAGGGTGCGCATGAGAAGGCGGGTGTGTCCAGCCACGCGATGGGCCTGGGTTGAGATTAACCAACAAGCACTACGGCGTAATGTCCGTGCATTAAAGAACTTCATCGGCCACCGCACCAGAATGATGGCAGTGGTGAAGGCCGATGCCTATGGTCACGGTGCGGTGCGGTGTGCCAAAATCATGCGTGCTGCAGGAGTCGACCAATTTGCTGTGGCTACCGTACAGGAAGCAATTGAACTGCGCGAAGGTGGCGTCAAAAACCCCATTCTCATACTGAGCGAGCCGCCCATGGAGGCCATCGAGCTTGTATTGGCTCATGATCTGCGTGTTGCGGTATGTTCGACTGAGTTTGCACTTGCCTTAGGGGAATGTGCGGCTCGAAGTGGAACGCTTGCCAAGTATCATCTGGCGGTTGAGACGGGCATGAATCGTGCGGGTATTGCCTGGGATGACGTGGTTAATTTCCGCGAGAAGATAGATTTTCACTCTGGCTTAGAGTGTGTGGGCACCTTTACCCATTTTGCAACTGCCGATGTTGTAGGCGACTGGGACTTCGGTTTACAGCTCGATCGTTTTAGGCAAGCTGTACAGGCTCTGCGCGATGCTGGTTTTGAAACCGGGCTTGTACACTGTGATAATACCCCCGGCACCATCCTACACCCCGAGGCGCACTTCGACATGGTGCGTGTTGGGCTGGGGCTGTATGGCTTGCAGGCCTCATCAAGTACCGAACACGTCCTTGAGCTTGAGCCCGTTATGAGCGTGCGTGCACGTATTACCCGCGTTGCAATGCCCGAGATTGGTGCGGGCGTGAGCTACGGGATGACCTATCGAGTGCCACGTCACAACATTCAAATTGCAACGGTGCCCATGGGGTATGCCGACGGACTTTCAAGAACGCTCTCGGGCAGGATGAATGTTCTCATCGACGGGCAGGCGTGCCGGCAGGTGGGCGCAATTTGTATGGATGCGTTTATGGTGGCGGTGGATATTAACACCATTCGTCCCATCGAGCCCGCGCACCCTATTTCCTATGGTGATGTCGTTACCATTATTGGGAGCGATGGTGCACAAAGCATTTCTTTGGATGACATGGCGGCGTTGCGCGGTACCATAAACTACGAGGTAGCCTGCGATTTTGGCATGCGCCTGGAAAAAGTGTATGTGTGAGGTGTGACAGTGGGCGTGATGCACATTCCTGGGCACGACCACCAGGGTCCGCGAGAGGTTGCACTGGAAGAAATCCAGCATCTTATGGACGGCTGCCAGCTGTGCCCGCTCGGTCAAACTCGTACAAACCTGGTGTTTGGAGTGGGCAATCCCCGGGCGCGCGTCATGTTTGTGGGTGAGGGGCCCGGCAGAAACGAGGACTTACAAGGTGAGCCATTTGTGGGG
>CAYTTI010000024.1:0-10837 GCA_964440675.1 uncultured Coriobacteriaceae bacterium | reverse complement strand
CTTTGAATAGCCCCCAAAGGAAAAGTTGCCAAGCATCTCGAAAAAAGACAGGTGACGCGCATCTCCAATATTTTCGATATCGTTCGTTCTAATGCACTTTTGACAGGTGGTAGCCCCAATTGCCTCCATCGTCTTTTTGCCTTGGTAGTACTCCTTAAACTGATTCATGCCCGCATTGGTAAGCAGAAGCGACGGATCGTCGGGAACCAGCGATGAGGAAGGGTACTGCGCACAACCCTTGGAGGCAAAAAACGCCAGAAAGTCCTCTCGAATTTCGGCGGTAGTCATTGTTTTGTGGTCGGTATTCATCTCGAGAACTCCTTGATAAGCCATGGAAATATACAACCAGTAAGCATACCGCTTTATAGACTATCGCGCATGAATCACACAGCGTCACTAGACGGCGGCGCATCGTTTTCAACCTCGTTTTCAGCCTCGTTTTCAGCCCGAGGCGCAAAACCTTCTGCTGGATGCGTTTCGACATCCGTTGTCGAAGTTGCAGGTGCATCTTCTTTCACGTGGGTAACCAGGCGGGTTGAAGAAAAGAAGTGATCATCGTCGAGTGCGTCATAAGATGGCACGGGATCACCCTCACCATCGGTAAAGGGAGTGCTCTTAAAGATAACCCCATCCTCGGACACCAACTGTCGCCCGGTACGCAACTCAAAGTAGTAGATAAAGCCACCCTTCAAGGCAGCACACAAAGGTACTGCAGCAATCATGCCCGGAATACCTGCCACCACCTGTCCTAAGGCGATGGCGATAAACGAGAGAATGGGATGTACCTGCACGGTGGACTGCACAATGAGAGGACCAATCAGGTTGTCGGTAACGTTCATAGCCACAATGCCCACGACACAGGTCCACAGCACCATCATGGGACTCGTAAAGAACGCCAGCAAGGCCGAAAGCAGCAGCGCGAACCACACGCCAACCACCGGAATGATGTGGAACAGCCCCATAACAATGCCCATAAGCACCGCATAGGGATGTCCAATGAGCACGTAGCCGCCAAAGCTCAAAAAGCCTGCAATGAGAGCAGTATAGAGTGTGGAGCGGGTATATCCTGCAACAGCGCGGCTGAGCACCGCCGTAAACACCAGCAATTCTTTTTCGTATTCGGGCCCTGCAATAATGGAGAACTCCCGAAAGATGCGGGGGTAGTCGCGGGCAAACCAAAAGGCTAGCACCAAGCCCAAAAACACCGTAAGCAAATCGGAGAGCGCGCTAAACACCGTAACCACCACACCTGAGGAAAGGCGCACAAGGGTTTCACGCGAGGTGGAGGCTACGGTACTACCAAGACTTTCTACAAAGCTGGTAATTGCCGATTGTACGGAAGGGTGCATGCTATCCCCTATACGCTCGAACACATCCTCAAAATAGCCCCGCGCCTCATACACGTAGCGCGGCACCCGTGCAAGCAGACGGACAGCTTGATCGAACACCGCAGGCAATACCATGGCTAAGAACAGCATGACGATCCCAATAAGTACCGTCAGTGAAATGAGTGCGGCGAGCCCCCGCGGCATACCTCGGTCTTCCAGCCAATTCGTAGGTGCCGAACAGAAAAAGCCAACAACAAGCCCTACCGAAAGGAGCTTGATCACAGGCGTGATATAACCTACCAGGTAGAGTACACCCGCCACGATAAGGATGGCACCCACCGCAGCCCATACGCGGTAGGTAAGGTTCTTCGCCTCGTAGTACGACCTAGGACGCCGCATGCTACTTCTGTTATCGTAGCCCTTTGCGAGCCGCACGGCATCTCACCATCTCTCGCTTAGGCAGGCTCGAAGGCGGGATCAATCTTTTCGCGTACTTTCTGCAAGGTCTTGCGCAACAAACGAGACACCTGTACCTGGCTTATGCCAAGACGCTCGGCAATTTCTACCTGAGTGAGCCCCTCCATAAAACGCATTTCTATTATCTCGCGCTCGCGCGGGGAGAATTCCTGGATGGTTTGCTCGATGAACATGCGGTCATCCGCGCCGCTCAGCTGTTCATCCTCTGTTGCATAGCGATCGATGATCGCAGGAGCATCATCGTCATCGGAGGTGGGACCTTCAAGCGAAATAGGACTGTAAGCTCCAGCCGACTCCATCGCCTCGAGAACCTCATCAACCTCTACACCCAAGTACCGTGCCACTTCTTCGGTGGATGGTGTGCGTTGGAGGTCGGCCGTCAAACTATCGACGGCTTGGGTAATCTTAGCGGAAAGCTCCTGTAACCGCCGGGGTACACGCACCGACCAACCCTTATCCCTAAAGTGGCGCTTAATCTCACCCATAATGGTGGGAGTTGCAAAGGTGGTAAACTCTATACCACGGCTTGCGTCAAAACGGTCAATCGCTTTGATGAGGCCAATATTACCCACCTGAATAAGGTCGTCTAGGGGCTCGCCGCGGTTCTTGAACTTGCTTGCCAGGTAACGCACCAGGTTCATGTGACTCATAATGAGCTGTTCACGCGCTTCTTCATCGCCTTCCTCCTTGTACAGGCGGAAGAGCTCATGCGTGCGTTCCTTATTCCATGCAAGCTCATCGCGTGGCTGACGCTTGACGGCACGGGCACGTAGCTTGGCCTCACGCTCGCTTCGAGATAACTTCTCTTGAGAGATATCAGGCATGCTCAACTACCGTCCATTTGCGTGCATGAAGTCCGTCTAAGTGCATGAAGGGTGTGCGTTGTATCGTCTATCTCAAACTCATCGCATACTGCCTTGAGCAGCAAGCATGCATAGCGCGCTTCTTCGGCCTCAACCGAAGTATCGCCGAGGCTTATGTTCATCTCTATGCAGCTATCTGCAACACAAAACTCTATAGTGCACATCGTATCGAGGGTATGACAGGCGTAAACAAAGCCTTCTTCTGCGGCCATACGCACGTCCTCAACCGTATCGACATCCATGCCCGACACAACAGCGAGGTTAGCCGCCATCATACGGACAGGACGCGCATACATAGCCTCTGCAGGAACGCTCAGTTGCACTGTTTGAGATTGCATGTCTATGCCTCCTGGTTGGGCTTGGTATCCGGATTCTTGGCAGCGGAAGGCTCCTCGTGAGCAGCCCCTTCGTAAGCAGCTTCCTTGTGAGCAGCCCCTTCGCGCGCAGTATCGGCAGGACGGGCAGCCGACGGCTGAGCATCAGTAGACTGAGCAGCTGACGACGTGGAAGCCGAGGAGCGAGCATCGTCAGGCTGGGCAGTCGAAATCCGAGTATTGTCGGAGTTGTCTTGCTGAGTTTTACTACCCTGCCGAGCCCGTTCATCTCGCTCGTACCCCGAAGGATACTCGTAGTACTGTCGAGAAGTATGAGCCGCATGATCGCCTGACGCATCACCGGCCGCTCCCTGCGCATGAGCGCGCTGTACACCATTTACCCGTTGCGCACCGCTTGCCCGGTGTGCGCCACCCATGCGATGAGCACCGTGCGTATGCTCATGAGGATGTACGCGCCCAGACGCAGACTCAGTCCCCTCGGGAAGATGAGAAGCAGACTGGTATTCGTCCTGCGGGAGAGACTGTCTTTCATCTGCGCGCTTGCGGGCGAAACGATCAATAACGCCCGTGAGTCCGCTCGCCAAAACGTTCGTTGCGCGCGATACGCTCGAGCTAATAACGTCTGTTGCCTGAGCGCTGGCACTGGTAACACGTGAGAGATTGGCAATGACTTCTTCTGCCTGCAACAAGTCGTAGGTGAGGGCGTCAATCGTCACACCCATACGATCCAACAGAGTATTAAGCTGTTTTACCGCAGGGTCGAGCTCATCTATCACTGCCTCGGTTTTATCGATGAGCGGCTCTGCACGCTCGATCGTCTCGATAATCTTCGCCGAAAGCTTTTTGACCGTGCGACGTGTTTTGCGACAGGTAACCGCAAACTCCACAACAGCCCAAACCCCAAGCACAATGAGCACCACTGTTACGCCAAACAAAATCGTTGATGTGTCTGGCATATGACACCTCCCAATTGGGGAGCCACGTAATGTAGCTTGTTCACTGAATACACAACACCAGTTTACTCATATGTTGTGAATAAGTTTGTGAGGAGATGAACTTTTGTCGATACGTCGAAGGGCATGCAGACATCGTATGCAGAAATCCCCCCATGAGTAAGGTACCATGTTCGGCACAACCGAAAAGGCGACCTGCACATCAACAGGCCGCCCACACTAAAAGCTCTGCGGCAAAGCGCACACATTCCACGCGTGTGTGCCTTACGTGCCACTCACGAGCACCTTCGAGCTCAAGCGTACGTGTAGCTCACGGGCGCTCAAGCTCATACGCATGCACACTTATCATGCACGCTTATGCTTATGCGTTAAGGGTCTCGAGAATCCTTTCGTTCGTCTGCTCGTACTGAGGCATGGGACGGAAAAGCTGGAAGATCATAGCTGCAAGCAACACAACAGCTACCACCGTCCATATACCGAAGGAGCCAAAGACAATCAGCTCGTAGAACTGGTTAATAAGCAGTCCAATAACCCAGGCAAAGACACACTCATACCCAATGGCAAACCAGAACCACTTGGTATCGTCCATCTGACGGCGAATGGTACCAACAGCTGCAAAACAGGGTGCACACAGCATGTTGAAGGCCACGAAGGCACACATGGCACCAGCGTGCAGCGTTCCTCCAACGGTGAACATGTTGGCAAAGCCGGCCCACATGTTAACCGAGTTTTCGGTAACCTCGCCCAAACCATACAGAACACCAAAGGTAGATACCAAGTTCTCCTTCGCGATAAGTGCAGAGATAGTAGAGCCTACTGCCTGCCAGTTGCCAAAGCCCAGGGGCGTAAAGAGGAAGCTCAGCGCCTGGCCAATAACCGCCAACAGCGACCAATCCATATAGCTTTCGGGCGCAGCTTCCATACCGGCCAAATAGCCAAAGCTGCCGGAACCACCAGTCCAGCTGGCAACACCGAAGCTCGACAAGAACCATACCAACACCGAGGAAGCAAAGATAATCGTGCCAGCCTTACGAATGTAGGACCATACGCGCTCCCACACGTGCAGAACCCACGAACGAATAGCAGGAATGTGATAGTCGGGAAGCTCCATAACAAAGGGAGCAGCCTCCCCTGCAAAGGGCTTGGTCTTTTTCAGCATGAGTGCCGAGATAATGATGGCAAAAATGCCCATGAAGTAGAACATGGGGGCGACCCACCACATGTCGGAACCACCGGCCAAAACACCCATAACGAGCGCAATAATGGGCAGCTTAGCGCCGCAGGGAATCATCGTAGTAAGCATGGCGGTCATACGACGGTCGCGCTCGTTTTCAATCGTTTTGGTAGCCAGCACGCCAGGAACACCACAGCCCGAACTCACGAGCATGGGGATGAAGGACTTGCCACTCATGCCAAAGCGGCGGAAGAGACGATCCATAACGAAGGCAACACGGCTCATGTATCCGCAGTCCTCCAGGAAGCACAGCATCACGAAGAAGATGGCCATCTGCGGGATGAAGCCCAGAATGGCACCAACGCCTGCAACAACACCGTCAACAACCAGCGCCACAACCATCTCGGAGGCACCCGCAGCCTCAAGGGCACTCGTTACTGCGTTGGGAATTGAGTCGATGAAGCCAGCATAGGAAGCCGGATCGGGTTCTTCGGCCGTTGCTGCGGCGAGGAAGTCATCAGGCGTTACCTCACTGATCACTTCGAGCTCCTGACCCGCTTCGAGCACGGGTTCGCCGTCGGCATCGATGGTGGTGATGGCTTCGCCTTCGGTATCTACGTAGTTGCCGTCCTCATCGTGAATTGCAACGTCGTAGGCAACAACACCAGCGCTTTCAGCCTCACTTACGAAGGCCTCAATTGCTGCCTCATCACCATCCTCAATAGCAGCAGATACCTCTTCGATATCTAAGCCGGCCTCTTCTGCTGCAGCAAGGAAGGCATCAATTTGGTCGGCGTAGTAATTTGAGGCATATTCATCGACCGCATCGTTATACGCTTCCTCACTTGCGCTGTTTACAAAGAAGCCGTCCGAGAACAGGTTCTCGTTAACCCAATCGGTCGCAGATGCACCAACGGTGGAAATCGCAATGTAGTACACGAGAATCATGACCGCCGCAAAGATGGGCAAACCAAGCACGCGACTGGTTACCACCTTGTCGATGCGCTGTGAGGTGGTAAGACCCTGCTCTTCTTTGCGTACGCAGGCATCCATAACGGTAGCGATCCAGTCATAACGATCTGAGGTAATGATGGACTCGGCATCGTCTGAACGGGCTTCCTCGACAGCCTTAATAAGCTTCTCGAACCGAGCAAGCGTATCTGCAGAAAGCTGCAGTTGCCCAATGGCATCGGCGTCGCGCTCGAATACCTTAATGGCAAACCAGCGCTCAAGGCGCGCGTCGCAGCTTCCCGAAATACCTGCGGCAATGCTGCTCAGGGCTTCCTCCACCTCAGCGGAGAAACACTTAACTCCTGTTTGTGGATCGTTTGCCTTGCCAACCTCCACCGCACGTGTAACCAGTGCGTCAAGGTTCGTGTTGCGCAAGGCCGACACCTCGAGCACCGAACAACCCAACATGAAGGACAGGCGTTCAACGTCGATGGTAATGCCATGCGACTGCAACAGATCGCACATGTTCAAGCCAACAACAACGGGACGCCCCGCCTCGAGCAGCTGTGTGGTGAGGTAGAGATTGCGCTCCAAGTTGGTAACATCGACCAAGTCGATAACAGCTTCGGGCTTATCATCAACGATGTAGTCGCGGCTTACAATTTCTTCTGGGGAGTACGGAGAGAGCGAATAGATGCCGGGGAGGTCTACAAACATGACCTCTCTGTTCGCTTTCCACGTAGCTTGCTTTTTCTCAACCGTAACCCCTGGCCAGTTACCCACATAGCCGTTCGAGCCCGTGAGCTCATTGAACAGTGTGGTTTTGCCACAGTTGGGGTTACCCGCCAAAGCAATGTTTATTTGATCTGACATAGGTGACCTTTCTTTTCATGCCCAAACAAGGCTTCATGCCCAAACAAGGCTTCGTACCTTAACAAGGCTTACACGCCCCAGCCATGTACATGCTCAGCAAGACTTACGCGCCTTAGCCACATACATGCCTCAGCAGCAATCGGCTGCTCAGCGGATCATTAGGTGATGTCGGTAACCTCCACACATGCAGCCTCATCTTTGCGCAAGGACAACTCGTATCCGCGTACGGTAATCTCGATAGGATCACCAAGTGGAGCAACCTTGTGCACGTGAACAAGGGCACCCTTGGTAATGCCCATGTCCATAATCCGGCGCTTAATAACGCCGGATGCATTGAGCCCCACCACACGCGCTTGTTGCCCAACACGCACATCCTTCAAACTTGCCATAGCCTTCCCTCCTACGATGCCTCAGCTGGCAGGTATACACCCAACTAACTACCTCAAAATAGATAGGAATGGTGCACAGCGATGATGCCGTGACCGATGATGTCGCAGTCGATAACGTCGTGACCAATGATGTCGCAGTCGACAACGTCGTGACCAATGATGTCGCGATCGGTGATGCCGTGATACCTATACAAAACTCAGTAGGTAACGTTTAGTAGGTAATGATTTTCATAGCGACAGAGCGGTTAATACCAAAGGAAGCTCCTTTTACCTTTACCAGTACCGAGCCACCCGCACGAGATACCACTTCTACCTCGGCCTTTTCTACGAAACCAATCTCTGCCATATGGATGCGGAATTCTTGATTCCCCCTAACGCGTGCGATAGTAACACGCGATCCTTCGGAAACCATAGCAAGGGGCAACTGCGCTCCTACAGCTGATACGTCCTGTCGATACTCATGTGTAGTAGACGAGTCTTGAGCCATCGCACTGTCCATAATGTCGCATCTCCTCAGGTCATATACTCAGGTCACATACGAATGTTTGAGCCCCGAATCACACTAGTAAGGCGTCTCAACCAAAAAAGTAACATGTGGCTAACACGGGTACTATACATCTAAAACGTGCGTCAGTGAATAGCTTTCCCATATTTGTTCGGCGTAGTAAACTCTTTCAGCTACCGTTCGCGTCGTATATAGCGCTCGCTACCGTTCGCGCCACATAGCTACCGTTCGCGGGTCACGTTTGTTTTTCGCGCGTTTTGAAAGCAGCCAAGGGGTATGTTCATGACGTGCAACAAACCGTCGCGAAGATAGCGCGACCAACGCGGGAGGTGATGCCCTTGGACAGCGAAACACAGGAAGTCATGGCTTTCGCAACCGGCATCGCGAGCCCCGTCTTTTCTTAGGTTACCCGCCGTTTTATTGGGGTATGTGGACGGCACAGGCGCCGTAAAGTCTCAGGACAGATGGAATAGAGCCGGTGTTTGGTTGCTTGTAAGCCGGAGCGTCACGAGTGGGGCGCTGTAATTGCAAGAGATTGCAACCTGCGGGAGCGACGCAAGTCGCTCCCCTTTTTTGGCTGTGCTGAGCATGGCATGTTTGGCTTATAGGCCAAAAGGGGTCTACAGCTCTTTTTTAGCAAGCTGCTGTACAGTTTGAATGTATTGCACAGTTTGAGTGTGTTGCACGGTTTGAATATTGCGCTCTAGCTCTTTGATGATGGCCTCAATGCGTTCAGGTGGCAATCTCCCAGACGCACTAAGAATCGCTGCCGCCTCATCAGGAAAGCCGTCAAGCGCATCAACGTCAAGCCAAGAGAAATCCTGCATGATAGCGAGTTGATCCTTTGGATGTATTCGTCTTTGCCGCTGTCTGAGGAGCGGAAGCGGCCGATACAGATAGGCTATCGGTCGCTCAAGCTCGTAAGCGTCAGACCACAGCGACGACCCGCTGTCGTAGATGGGTGCCACGCGTAGTGCATCCATCGTGTGCGCATCAAAGATGACGCCGAAGTTGTTCCAATGCCGATCGCGGTTGGCGATGATGTAGTCACACACGAACATCTTGGTAAGCTGCTGCTCAGCATCCTCTATCCCAAGCTTTGCATAGCACTCTTTCAAATGCATCCAGGGTGAGAGATGTCCCGGTTGCTTGGCGCTGTTGATGATATCCCAGGCCGGAATCAAACATTCGTCGCGTCCAACCATATCGGGGCAGACGGAGTACAGGCGCCTCTCACGTTCCTCAAGGGTGTAGGGAACGAAGTCGCCAGGGTCGAGAAGCCGTTCGTACAGCTTGGTAGCGATAAGCTCGTTAATTGGCTCCTGGTCAAACGGTGCTGAACCAGCCTTGACAAGAACTGGTTTACCGTCACGCAACTCCCATGCCTTTCTCAGATTACCTCCGAGCGAACTATTGGGGTTCCTGCTATTTAGCTGCCCCCTGTCGGCGACGGAGCCAAAAGACCCCAAGGTAATAAGGCCAAGCGTGGTATCAAAGCCGTTGTCGAAGAAGTTGACCTCTTCCCACGAGCTTGGGTTGGTAGCGTCGCGCATCCAGAACTGATCGGATAACGACAAACCCATCGATCCGTCAAGCAAATCCAAGGGATCAAGGCCGTCGAGGTCATCTTTAAGGGAATCGTAGCCATCACGGGTGACTGGGATGGCGCGCCCCTGCCACCAGCGTGTGAGAGCGCGTTTCGTAACCGCGCCAGACCCGTCTCGAGCACCGAAGGGAACTAGTCTCTCATCGGTAATTTCCTCGATCCTTGTGAAAACATGAAGCTCAGAATCGTATTGCGCGCGCAAGGCGACGGCGTCCTGACAGCATAGCTCGACTATCTGCATCAGGCCTTCCTTCCGCACCTCATAAAGAGTTGTTCTGTTCGTTCATTGTGGCTTACTTAGCTGATAATTCTACAGCCTTTCAAGAACGGGTTTAATTCCTTGCTCGTATGCCGTGTGCAGCAACTTTATATAGAACTCTTTCTGAACAGAAGGCATAACGGTAAGGCCAAAAGCCTTCTCAGGTATCTCGGTAATAATGCTTTCAATCTTCGTCATGTTCAACCGTTGTGAAAAGCGCAGCACCGCCGCATCGCAATCTGCATCTCCTGCGTTCATCATGTATTGGAAAGGCCTGATGCTAGCATCCGAGTCGTCTGTGAAGAAGGAGGTGACACCAAGGGCATCCTCTTCTATCTTCCTAGTATCGAGCAGACGACGCTGTGTGACGGAAATAGCACGCTTATTGAAGAAGGCGTTACCATTGTCATACACCGGAGCCAACCTTTTGGTAAACGGGGCAAACGGCGTTATGAGCAGTCCCCAATTACCGTTGTTGCGGTCACCGTTGCAGATGAACGCATCGGTAACGAACATGTCCCAGAAACGCTGTGTTACCGTACTTCGTATTCCCTCGAAAATTTGAGCGTGTCCAATCACTTGGAGCACATCGCGTAAGCGCTCGCCTCGTGCAGACGAACCAAGCGATCCCGAAATGAGTTCTTCATCGACCGTATTCTTGATACTGCCGAACTCACGCAGTCGCACACCATCTGCTGTGAAGTCTTTGCAACCCACCACTATTTTCCCGCGGTATTGCCCCAGAACCGTCTCATGAACCGGAATACCGAGCGAGGCGTAGATATGCGAGCCAATGTACTCGCTCAAGGGACTAGATGTATATGACGGCAGGTGTTTGCCCTTGAAATGTCGAGTGCTTTGAGGAAACTTCACCATCCAGACGACATCATCATGAAGATATGCACGTTTTGTCCCTGCATTCCCTAGATAGGTGATGTCCTCGATCAGCCTGTCATCGGAAAAGTCAATCAGACTCATTCGGCACGAGCCTTCTTCCATCCATATAGGACATAGTTGTTTATAGATTGGGTAGCTATCAGTTTATAGCGTAGTTCTGTCCGTGTATCTGGATCATAAGGCGGGATTTCCAGCTGAATACGAAAGATCGATATGGACAAGGCAAA
>CAYTTI010000023.1:0-10883 GCA_964440675.1 uncultured Coriobacteriaceae bacterium | reverse complement strand
GCTTCTGTGTGCTGCAGTGATTTCGCTGGGCACCGGCGTAGGGGGTAAACGCATTATCAAAAAAGTAGGCGTTGAGATGGTAGATCTCGAGCAGTACCAGGGCTTTGGCGCTGCTTTTGCAGCTACCGTATCGCTGCTAGTGGCCACGCTAACTGGTTTGCCCGTCTCTACAACCCATACCTCGTCTGCTGCGATGATGGGCGCAGGAGCGTCGCACGATATCCGCAACGTAGACTGGTCCGTTGTAAAAGAGCTGGTATATACCTGGGTTTGTACCTTTCCCGGCTGTGGTTTGTTAGGCTTTGCCATGGCCAAGCTGTTTTTGTTTCTGTTTTAGGCGGCACTTGGCGGCAATACTAAGTATTGGTAGTACTTGGCGGCAACACCAAGTGGTCGCAACATGAAATGGTAGCAACACTAAGGAGGCCATGATGGCACATCGCAAGAAGGAAGATCCGTTCTTCACCTCGCTCAAAAGCTTTGCAACAATTATCGAAGATGCCGCCAAACTGTACTTTGAGCTGTTTCACAGCTTCCCTTCCGATAGCTCCAAAGAGCTTATGGGCTCTATCATCAACCTGGAGTCTCAAGGTGACGGTATTGTGCGCGATGTTATGGATCGGCTCGTTACCTCGTTTATGACGCCGTTTGACCGCGAGGATATTAGCGACCTGACGCTTTCGATGGACGATATCTTGGATCAAACCGAAGGAGCGGCGCTGCGCCTCGACCTATTCAACATCCAAGAGCTTCGCGAAGAGAGCGTTACTATGGCCGAACTCACACTCGATGCTGCCAAAGCTCTGCGCGAGATGATCAGCTTTATTCCTCATTATCAGAGTGACACGGCAAAGATAGAGGACGCAGCTCGTCAACTTTCCAAGATTGAGAACAAGGGCGACAAGGTTTACCAAGGCGCTCTGTGGCGTCTCTTCCACGATGACACACCCTCAACAGAGCGTCTCGTTTGGCTGTCTTTGTTTGACCGTATGGAGCATTGTCTTGATGCCTACGATCGAGTTGCAACCGTTGGTCGCAGGATCGTTATCAAGGAGGCGTAGCGGCGCAGAGCTAAGCCCCACAAACAATCACAGGCAACCACAGACAACGGAGTTTAGCGGCGAGGAGCCTACAGGCTCCTCGCGGACAGTGCAGGGAGATGCGTAGGACTCACATGAGTCCTGCTATGACGCTTGCGAGCGCAACGAGCACACCGATAATGGATTCGCCTCCTAAGAGGCCTGAGGCAACTACTATGCCGGCCTCCTCGGATTCTTGCGGGTTGCGCTTGCTTCGCTTGCACACATAGTCGTACACCTTGCGAATAATTGCACCAAAGGTAGCAGTAATAGACATGTAGAACGGCAGGTAAATACCCAGGCCAAACATCATGGCGGGAAGACCCATGCAATACATTACAGCGCCCGCTACAAAGCCAACAACAAAGGCCTCGATGCTGGGAATACCAGCAACCATTGTGGCAACCACCTCCGCTTGGGCAGCAACAAAAGCTCCGTCACCGCCGAAGTTCTGTGTGCCGTAGGCACCTACCAGCACGATAAGTACCGCAACGGAGACAACCGTACCCATAAGTGCACCGATTACCTGAGCGAGCCACAGGGTGCGTGGATTCGTACCGATAATCTGCCCGGTCTTGAAGTCGCTCATCACGTCACCTGCAAGTCCACAGGCAACTGCGATGATGCCTGCGGTAAAGAAGAGTTGTATCTGTGACACATTGGCAAAGGTCGCTACAAATAGCAAGACGATCAGACCAAAGATCTCCATAGGATCGATGCCCGATTGGCCTACCGACTGCGCGCTCATAATGGCTGTAACAAAGGAAAACAGCACAATAACGAGGCTAACCACCGGTCCGAGTTCAAGCGCAAAGCAGGCTACGAGTGCAGCAATTGCTACCATGAGCGCCAACATTCCCGCATCGAAACGCGAGAATATCGTCCAGGCATTCTGCGCGGACAGATCAGACGGTGATGCGGTGGCAGACGACGATGATGCAGCAGGTGAGGATGCGACGGCAGATGATGACGCCGTGGCAGACGGTGATGCAGCAGGTGAGGAAGTGCTCGAAGGTGTTGCTTGAGGCGCATCTGTCGGCTCACTTGTCGTATGAGCCGAACGCGGCGAGACCTTGCAAAGGAGCGGGAGCACAATATCCTTTATTACGACACCAATACCTGAGCCCATCATCAGGCCCATACCGAGGCTACTCACGATGCCTTCCGCTGAGGTCAAGCTCCAAAGGCCTAGATGTGATCCCGCAACCGTAATGCCAAAGGCAGCGACAATGGCTCCTGCTGTCCACCAGGCAATCGAGCGCGCACCTACCAAGAAGCCCACCGACAGGCGCATAGGAGATGCGTGAATCCCGAAAGATACGCCTGGGATAGGCAGCTGTAAGAGCAACGTTGGAATGAAGCCGAGTACATCGCGCAAAACAGTCCACAGGCCTGCCAGCGCCATCGAGCCAAAGAGCTTAGCTCGAATCGAGCCACCAGCAGTGCTCGCGATAAGAGTTTCTGCGGCTGCCGTGCCGATGGGGTACTCTAAGTCGGACTCATCAACGAAATGTTTACGAATAAGCGCGGTGCACACCAGGCCGAGCAGGGTGCCCGCAAGGGTAACCGCAAGCATCTCGAGCCAGGTAACATCAGTCATTCCGAGGATCCAAATACCGGGTATGGTAAAGGCGACACCACCTGCCACCATTGATCCAGCAGACATGATCACCTGGGTAATATTTGCTTCATTGAGACTCGTGCGGCCAACAGCACGCAACAGTACAAGCGATGTAATCGAAGTAAAAATTGTTGGCCAGGGGAGTGCGCCCAATTTAAGGGCTGTATACACCGACGACGCGGTAATAATAACGCAGCCAACGCAGCCGATAAGAACACCAGCTAACGAGAGCTGCCCGCGCAAACCTGCGCGCCTTTGCTCGACTTTCATGTAATCCACCCTTCGTATATCCGCTCCCCCTGTACGGGAAGTCGGGTTACAGGTGCGGATAAGTATAATCGCTGTGGTACCTATCTTGAGCGAGATTGAGAGAATCGGTTATATGGGCGATACACGCTGTGTTCTTGCCATAGACATTGGTAATACGACAACACGTTTCGGCTTGTTTACCCTGGATGTATTGGGGAGAGCTGCAAGTTCAGGAGTGGGGAAAGCTACAGCTTTAGGAGGGCAAGCTGCAAGTTCAGGAGGGCAATCTGCAGCTTCAGGACTTGCACTGAGGGGAAATGAGCGCGCTGATGCTGTCCTTTTGGGATCCTGCGAGCTTGTAACATCGGTTCCACTCACCGTTGATGAGGTACGCCTGCAAATCAATAACGCTTTGACACTGCTCCCCGAGGCAAGGATTCAGGCTGCAATACTTTCGTGTGTGGTGCCATCCATAACCCATGCATGGCGGCAGGCATGCCAGGAAGTGGTGCCAAGTCGGGTGTTACATGTAGGACCGGGGCTCAAAACGGGCATGCGCATGATGTACGACGATCCAGGAGAGGTGGGACCTGATCGGGTGGCTAATGTGGTTGCCGCAAAAACAAGCTACGGTTCGCCCGTTATTGTGGTGGACTTTGGCACTACGACAAACATTGAAGTGCTTGACACACAGGGTGCCTTTGTAGGTGGCATCATTGCTCCTGGTATGGCACTCGGGGCACAGGCGCTCGCCAACGCAGCAGCGCGCCTTCCTGAGGTAGAGCTGCGTACACCCAAGAAGGTTATCGGTCGCAATACGCGATCTGCCATGCAGTCGGGTATTGTGTTGGGCGAGGCGGCACGCATCGATGGATTACTTAGCTACATTCTTGATGAGCTGGGTTATAAGGCTCAGGTTGTGCTCACAGGTGATGGGGCAAGCGTGCTGTCATATCTCATGAAGCATGACACGGTTGTCGATACCACACTTACGCTGCGCGGGCTTGCTTACCTGTGGGCGCTAAACGCCCGCTCAGCCTAAGCGCTGAACGTCCGCCCAACCTGTTTGACACCACTATGTTACAGATTGGCTAGGGTCGGCCTTTCGAGTTATGCAAAAGACTATGGTGATACAGCTGTCGGGTGGCACAACAGAGAGGGGATTGCGATGCAAAAAAAGGATCTGGACTGGGGCAATTTGGGCTTTGTGTACCAGCCAACCGACTACAGCTACGTTTGTAACTATACAAACGGTGCTTGGGACTCAGGCGAGCTTACCTGCGATCACACGCTGCACCTTTCTGAGTGTGCAGGCATTTTTCACTACTGCCAGGAGGTATTTGAGGGCTTAAAGGCATATACCACCGAAGATGGATCCGTGGTGTGTTTCCGCCCTGACCTCAACGCACAGCGCATGGCAGATTCCGCAAAGCGGCTGTGCATGCCCCCCTTCCCCAAGGATCGCTTTGTAGAGGCAGTGATAGAAGTCGTTAAAGCCAATGAGGCCTGGGTACCCCCCTTTGGCTCGGGTGCCGCATTGTACGTGCGTCCCTTTATGGTGGCAACGGGTGAGGTCATTGGCGTAGCGCCCGCCGACGAATATCAGTTCCGCATTTTGGTGACTCCTGTTGGTCCGTATTATTCTGGAGGCGTTCGACCGGTTGCCCTGAAAGTTCCCGACTTCGACCGTGCGGCACCACATGGTACGGGCAACATTAAGGCTGGCCTCAACTATGCCATGTCGCTCTACCCCAGTGTCGAGGCTCATGCCGAAGGTTTTGCTGACAATATGTTTTTAGATCCTCAAAGCCACACTTATGTAGAAGAGTCAGGTGGTGCTAACTTCCTGTTTGTCGACCAAGAAGGTACGGTCGTGGTGCCGCAGTCGGCGACTAACTCTATTTTGCCCTCCATCACACGGCGTTCGTTGGTATACGTTGCTGAACATATGTTGCATATGAAGGTTGTTGAGCGGCAGGTGCGCTTCGATGAGGTAGCAGCAGGTACGTTTGTCGAGTGTGGCATGTGCGGGACTGCCGCCGTTATTAGTCCCGTGGGTCGCGTGGTGCATGGCGACATAGATGTCACCTTTGGTGAGGGTGGTATGGATCGTATTGGCCCTGTTATGGCCAAGCTTCGTCAAACCCTCACCGATATCCAAGAGTGTAAAATTGAGGGACCAGTAGGTTGGGTACATAAGGTTTGCTAGTTGGGTGACGTTTGCCCGGCGCGCTACCTCGGGTACTTCGCAGGTGAGACTACTTTGCGGGAGGAGGCATCTCGCGGGGAGGTACTCCGCGAGGCAACTTTGCTCGTGCGTAGTATCGCGACGTGCACCCACACGCACCTACGTGCACCCACAACGTAAGAGAGGCACACTTCATGCAAGCACGCAAAGCACAGGGAACCGAGGATCTTGTTGGTGATTACATGCGTGCTTGGGAGTGCATGCAAGAGCGTGCGCAACAGGTATTTTACCCCTACGGCTTTACGCGGGTAGAGACTCCCGCAATGGAACAGCTCGACGTGTTTGTGCACGGCATAGGAGAGTCCAGCGACGTTGTGCGCAAAGAGATGTTCCGTGTGCTTTCGGGAGCTTTATTGCCGCAGCTGCTCGAAAAGGGCACGGAAGCTCACCTTAAGCCCCGCCAGCGTCTTGCACTGCGCCCCGAAGGGACTGCGGGTATTGTACGTATGGTGGTAGAGGATGGCTTGGTTCCACCAGGTTCTGCTCCGGCGAAGCTGTGGTACGGGATGCCGATGTTTCGCGGTGAGCGTACACAGCGCGGCCGCTTGCGCCAGTTTCACCAGATTGGGATTGAGTGGATTGGCGCTTCAAATCCTGCCTCTGATGCCGAAACTATCATCATGCTAATGGATTTCTATCAGGCTCTGGGCTTCGATAGCAGCCATTTGGTATTGAAAATCAATTCGATGGGAGATCACGCCTGTCGTCCCGCATATCGCGAGCTGGTACGTACCTTCATTTTGGAGCATGTCGATGACATGTGTGATGAGTGTCGTGAGCGTGCAGACTTGAACCCCTTGCGTGCCTTCGACTGCAAAAATGAGTGTTGTCGTCACATTATGCAAGACGCTCCGCTTATGCGTGATTATTTATGTGATGAGTGTCACGAGCACTACACCCAGGTGAAGCGCTATCTCACTGCGGCAGGCATCGTTTTTGAAGAGGATCCTACGCTTGTGCGCGGCTTGGACTACTATACACGTACGGTGTTCGAGGTCGAAACTGTTGGTGGTAACTCTCAGGGTTCCATTGGCGGGGGCGGGCGCTACGACGGTTTGGTTGAGCTGGAGGGTGGCAAGCCTACGCCGGCAGTGGGCTTTGCCGTAGGTTTTGAACGTATTATGCTGGCTCTGGCGGATCAAGGAATCAACTTGGCTGTGGAAAATGAGCCCTGTGTGTTTGTGGCTGCCGTTACGCCGGAACTACGTCAAGAGGTGTTTCCCATAACACTTGAGTTGAGGCGAGCAGGACTACATTGTGAGGCCGACTATCAAGGCCGATCGCTTAAAAGTCAGATGAAGCTTGCCCATCGTGTTAACGCACGCGTATGTATTATGCTTGGACCCGACGAACTTGCTGCACATACTGTTACCTTGCGTGACATGCAAAGCCATGAACAGGAAACGATTCCACGTAGCGAATTGCTCCAGCGTGTGCAAGCACTGTTTGCTGCGCTATAAGCGCTTAACGAGAAAGCGAGGGAGCTCATATGCCCGGCACCATGCGAGGAGTGTACACAAACCTAACCGAAATTCGGCGCAAAGTATTTGCTGCAGTTGCGGAGCTGGCGTACGAAAACGACGAGAACATTAGCGACGTGGCTCAAAAAATTGATGAGCTGCCGTATGAGATCCTTCCAGGTGAAATTGCAACCTATCGTGAGAGTGTGTTTTTGGAGCGTGCGATTGTAAGCGAGCGTATCCGCCTTGCTATGGGTCTGCCTATACAGGGTGTCGACAAGCCAGTGCGCACCTCGGACGGGATTCGGGCTGCTATTAAGCCAGAAACCTACTACGAGCCACCACTCATAAACATCATCAAATTTGCCTGCAACGGCTGCCAAGATAACGTGTACGAGGTAGGTGGCTTTTGCCAGGGATGCCTTGCTCACCCCTGTCGTGAAATATGTCCCAAGAAGGCTATTTCCTTTGTGGATAAGCGCGCCTATATCGATCAAGAAAAATGTATCCACTGCGGTATGTGCGAGAACATCTGCCCGTATAACGCAATTCATCATCACGTGCGTCCCTGTGCGGAGGCCTGTGGCATGAACGCGATTTCGAGCGATGAATACGGTCGTGCAGATATCGATTACGAGAAGTGCGTGAGCTGTGGTCAGTGCTTGGTGAACTGTCCCTTCGGAGCCATTGCCGATAAGAGTCAACTGTTCCAGGTAATACAGGCGATCAATGCCGGTGATGAGGTTATCGCAGCGGTTGCGCCTTCCTTTGTAGGTCAGTATGGTGGTCGTGGAGATATCGGCAAGCTTAAGGGGATGTTCCAACAGCTTGGTTTTGCTGGTGTTGAAGAGGTGGCTGTGGGTGCCGATCTCTGCACCGTGCAAGAAGCGCGCGACTTTTTAGAAGAAGTACCAGAAAAGCTGGACTTTATGGGAACGTCGTGTTGTCCTGCGTGGTCCATGATGGCTAAAAAAGAGTTTCCGGATCACGCCAAAAACATCTCGATGGCACTTACCCCTATGACGCTTGAAGCGCGTCTCATTAGAAGCGTGCATCCAGATGCCAAGATTGTCTTTGTAGGGCCGTGTTCCGCGAAAAAACTCGAGGCAATGCGGCGCTCTGTACGCTCGGAGGTCGATTTCGTTCTTACCTTTGAGGAAGTTGCAGCGATGATGGAGGCCAAAGATATTTCCTATCTTGACATTAAGGTAGAAGAAGCCTCCGACTTTATTGAATCTTCTGCAGATGGGCGTGGTTTTGCTGTTGCGGGTGGTGTTGCTCGGGCAGTTGCCAATCAAATTAAGCACGATCATCCCGATATGGAAGTAAAGACCTTCTCAGCTGAAGGGCTTAACGACTGTCGCGCCATGATGAAAAAAGCCGTACGAGGTCAGTTCAAGGGTTATCTACTCGAGGGCATGGCCTGTCCTGGAGGTTGTGTTGCAGGAGCTGGTACCTTAGGGAATATTCGCAAGAGCATGTCTCTCGTGAAAATGTATGCAAAGCGTGCGAAACGTTCCACCGCAAGTGACGACATCAATGTTGCTGAGCTCTCCAATTTAGAAGGCCCGGTTATGGCTCAGGTTGCTGCGAAGACGGGTGCTGCCCAGCTTGGAACGTAAGACGGCGGGTGCTGCCCAGTTTGGAACTTAGGACGAGGGATGCTGCCCAGCTTGGAACGTAAATGAGCATACCTGCTAAACCAGGCATACGATTCTGCCTAAAACGCTGGCTAACGAGAGTGTTGGCAGGGTGCGTATGGCTGGTGGTGTGGCAGCTTGCCTCCATTCACGTTAACAACGCCATACTTATTGCAAGTCCTATCGAAACCCTCATTCGTTTTGTCGAGCTCGTACAAAGCGCCTCATTTTGGTCGAGCATGTGGACATCGCTTGCCCGTATCCTTTCTTCGTTTGTGCTCGCGTTTGTAGTCGCACTCGTGCTAGCGGGTATCGCACAGATGTCTCAGCTTATCGAGCTCCTGTTACATCCCTGCATGCTTGCCATGAAGGCGACGCCCGTTGCTTGTATTGTGGTGATATTGCTCATATGGCTAGGCTCGAACATGGTGGTGCAGGTTGCAGTTGTTTTGGTCGTTCTTCCAGCACTGTATTTCTCTGCCTTGGAAGGGCTGCACGCACAAGACGCCTCGCGTAAAGAGATGCTGTGCGTGTTTAGGGTTGGGATACTCCGACGTTTGTTGGTATTTGTGTGGCCGTCTCTCAAAAGCTATCTCATAGCAAGCTGTGAGATGGTTGTGGGGATGAGCTGGAAGGCAGGAATTGCGGCTGAGCTGATTGGGATGCCCTTGGGCTCTGTTGGGGAGCGTATTTACCAGTCGAAATTGTTGCTCTTAACCGCAGATCTGTTTGCTTGGACCGTCGCTGTTGTTCTTGCGGCCTATGTATGCGAGCACCTTGTGTTGTGGCTGCTCTCTCGTTCCTTTGAACTCTCACGAAGGCTTGCCTTGTTCTTATCTCAACGAAGCGCGCATGGCTCTATACAGCCTGTAGCTCTTGGGCTTGATCGGGTACGTGTTTCGTTTGATGCGCGTGAGGTGCTCCATGACTGCACTCTCTCGATGCCAAAGGGCTCGCGTACCTGTCTTTTGGATCCGTCGGGTACCGGCAAAACGACGGTTTTGCGCCTGCTTGCAGGGGTACTGCAGCCAAGTGCCGGGTGTGTAGTACGCACCGGCCGGGTTTCCATGGCATGGCAGTCCACCTGCTTGCTTGAGGACCTTTCGGCTGTGGACAATGTTTGTCTGATGGCAGGCTGCAGCGTTGAGGTTGCACACGAGCTTCTCGAGGAGCTGTTGCCCCAAGAGGTACACAACCGCCCCGTCTCACAGCTATCGGGTGGAGAGCGACGTCGCGTGGAAGTGGTTCGTGCGCTTGCTGCGTCAAGCAACGCTGTGCTGCTCGATGAACCCTTTGCATCGCTCGACGAACAAGCTCATATGCACTGTGCCGCCTTTATCTGCAAGCACATCCATAACAGAACACTCGTGGTGGCCACTCACGACGTAAACGATGTTGCGCTGCTCAGTGCGCACGAAGCCCATCTTGCGGGAGTACCGCACGAAAAGATGGAAGCCCCCAGCAAAGGCTCAGCAGCGCTGCATGAGAAGGCGGAAGCCCTCAACAAAGGCTCAGCAGCGCTGCGTGAACGTTAACTGAGGGCTCAGCCGCTACTCCTTTAGGCTCCTGCTGCTCCTGGGGACCCTGGAGGGCTTAGCCGCTACTCCTTTATTGAGGCGTACAGCGTGGCGTCATCAAAGCATTCTTGAATGGTTTTGCCATCAATAAAAGGAATAACACAGAGCTCACTGATGGTAGAAACAAGATCACTACAGTCTACGTAATGGTTCTTCTCGTTGAACTTGCTCGTGTCCTGGGCGCGCCAATAATGAGAATTTACGTCGGTAAGGTAGTATGTCTTGTCACCAACAACCATATACACAGAGTGATTGACATGCAGGTATTCGCTGAAGTCATCGTAGGTAATCTCGAGGGGCTGTTCTGCCATCTTGCCCATATGTCAGTCCTTTCCGTAGGTTTTACCAGCGCCATAATTTGAAGCCGCTATTTGAATTAACCGCCTCTTTTGCGGCATGCTTGCGGCATGCCTTTCCAACAATACGCTTTGCCAACAGTATGCCTTGTACGAATTAAACACTATACGAGCGACTGCCCGGCGGTAGCTAATGTGGCTTCGCACGAGCTTATACAATAAGATTCCACAACTCATCTGTCGTATGTGCAAACAGCTTCGCTCCAGCTTGTATAAGCTCGTTGTAGCTGCGAAAGCCCCAGGTAACGGCTATACAGGGAAGCTCTGCATTGTGTGCGGTTGCGACATCCACCTCGGAATCGCCCACAAATACCGTGGAATCCCGTGTTCCTCCAAGCGCGTGCATGACGTTGAGAGCCGTATCTGGTGCAGGTTTTTTAGCAACGCCAGTCTTTACCCCACATACCGCACCAAAACATCCGGGGAAGAACTGTTCGACAAGCTCCTGCGCCACATCATCATCCTTGTTAGTGCACACTCCGCAGGCGATCTTGCATGCCTTTAGTTTCAAAACGAGGTCAACAATTCCAGGGTAGGGAGCGGTGACGTCGTTCGCGTGTACAGAATAGTGCTCGCTGAAAGTTGTGCGTACCTGCTCAAAGAGCTCAGGAGAGCTTCCTTTAGGAATTGAGCATTCAATGAGGTGGCGGATG
>CAYTTI010000022.1:0-10949 GCA_964440675.1 uncultured Coriobacteriaceae bacterium | reverse complement strand
GACGCGGCATGTCTTGAAGAGCTGCACCGTCTTGCACCCGATGTGTGCTGTGTTGTTGCCTTCGGTTGTTTGCTGCCCGATGCCTGCCTTGATCTGCCCACATACGGCTGTATAAACGTGCATGCTTCGCTCTTGCCTCGCTGGCGCGGTGCCGCACCCATACAGCGCGCTATCCTTGCAGGCGACCACGAGCTGGGCGTTTCCATCATACGGGTGATTCATGAGCTCGATGCCGGTCCTTGGTGTCGACAAGCGCGCGTAGCTACCGCCGATAAAACCTGCAGTGAGCTCAGCGATGAGCTGGCACGTGTGGGTGCAGAAGAGCTGCTATACGCCCTTGACGACATACGTACTGGTACCTGCGATTGGGTCGCACAAAACGAGCAGCTTGTCTCCTATGCGCCTAAGCTTGATAAGCGTGAGTTGTTACTTAACCCCTGTGATACGTCCTCGTCTAACCTGTTGCGCATACAGGCATCGCTTGACACCTCTCCTGCACGCTGCATGTTGGCAGGAAAAGGTGTGCGCGTCATGCGGGCGCGAGAAGCCTCTGAGTTGGTCGAACAAGGACAGGTGCTACACCGGCGTGGGCACGTGTTTTTGGGCTGCATTGATGGCTCTATCGAGCTGCTTACCGTTAAACCAGACGGTAAGCGCGAAATGAGTGCGGCAGCCTTTGCAGCAGGACTGCGTGATGCCTTGCCCGTTTGGGAGCATGTTAGGTGAGCAAGGCAGATGGCTCCCAGCTTCCAAGGGTAAGCAAGGCAGGTGGTACCCAGCCTCCCCGGGCAAGCAAGGCGGCTGCTGCCCGGCGCGCTGCTGTATCCATCTTGGGCAAGATACGCAGGCGTGGTGCCTACGGGCGCGAAGTGCTGCGCAGTGATGCAATATTGCAGAGGCTCGACGCACATGACGTTGCCCTGGTAACACGTCTTGTCTTAGGTGTTAGTGCCACCTATGGCGCACTTGATGACGTGATTGATGCCCATGTGGTACGCAGGCATCTTGATCCGCGTGTTCGCGATTGTTTGCGCTGCTCTACCTATGAGCTGCTGTGGATGAATACCCCCGCCTTCGCTGTAGTTAGCCAAGGTGTCGAGCTGGTGCGCAGCACAAGCCCACGTGCAGCGGCGCTTGCCAATGCTGTGTTGCGACGCATCTCAGAACTTCGCCCGCAGTGGGATGAATCACATCTTCAAGTTGCAAGCACAACAGCAGATATTACAACCTGTGCGCGCTCTTCTGGGATGCCGGTGTGGCTGGTTGAACAGCTCTATAACTCGCTTCCTTCACGGGCTTTCTATTCATTTATAGAAGCTCAGCGAGAGCCCGCTCCGGTATATGTTGCCGCACTCACTACAAAACATAGCATCGACGAAAGCTACCAGCTCCTACAGACGGCAGGGCTACAACCACATCCTTTGCCACTACCAGGAGCCTTCGAGTTGCATGCCCCCTCGGGACTTGGCGCTTCGGGACTCGTGGAGGACGCTGACATTGCGGTGTGTGATTTGGCCGCTCAAGCGGTGTGCCGTATTGCAGCGCCTGCGCCTCACAACGTGCTGTTGGAGGTGGGGCAGGGGCGCGCAACAAAGACCTTGTTGATTCACGCAGCGCTCCATACCCACCATGCAGCCTGTAGCAGCGTTTCTGTCGAACTGCATGCAGATCGCGTCCAGCAAGCGCAAGAGCGTGTACGGCGTGCCCATATCCAGGATGCACGCACCATGCGCTTTGATGCGCGATGCCTCGACCAAGACAACCTGCCAGAGCTCTTGAGGCAGAGCTTTGACACCGTGTTTGTAGATGCTCCGTGCTCCGGTACGGGAACACTGCGACGTCACCCTGAAATTGTGTGGTCGCTTACGCCAGACGCACTTGATTTTGATAAGGAGCATTCGCTGCCGCGCCTGCAATTCGATATGCTGTGCGCATCAGCAGCACGTGTGCGCTTGGGCGGGACACTCGTGTATGCCACATGCTCGGTCTTACGGGAAGAGAACGAAGCGGTGATCGAGCGCTTCTTAGCCTCGCAGGCTGGCGCTTCGTTTTTGCGTGCTCCCATCATGGATGCTCCATGCGTACAGGCACTTGGTGAGCCTGCTCGCAGTTGGATGCAGGATGCCGTTTGTATGGATAATGAGCGAGCCTCTGTGCGCTGGAGTCCGGTGCCGCATGGATGTGATGGGCATTTTTGTTGTCGAATGAAAAAGGTATCGGCGTAATTTGACGGCCTAACGCATCGGCTTAATTTGACAGCTCAGCACGTCAAACGAAAGAAGTATCGGCTTAACTTGAACGCTTGATGTGTCGGCTTAACCAATACTTAACAAATTTGGTCTTTTTTCTCTACATAACTATGAATTAGTTGGGTATAACTCTTGTCAAAGCAGTACCCAAGGGCGTGTAGAAGGGGGATGCCAACAAAAATCCAACCCAAAATGAAATGGTTTGGAGGTCAGCATCCCCAAGGCATTGCTTTTGAGGCATAACTTTGGGTTGCAAAGTACATATCAAGCTTCAAAACCAGAAGCATACAAGGAGGATTAACTATGAACGAGCACAAGACCTACCCCTTTGAGTTGGCACCGCTGCCGTACGACTACGATGCCTTAGAGCCCTATGTTGACGAGGCCACTATGCATTTCCACCATGATAAGCACCTTAAGACCTATGTGGACAATCTGAATAGTGCCCTTAAGGATCACCCTGAGTTCCACTCCTGGTCCCTGGAGAAGCTATTGCAGAACTTGGATCAGCTTCCCGAGAGTATCCGTGGAGCAGTGCGGAATAACGGTGGTGGTGTGTACAATCACGATCTCTTCTTTGCGCTGATGGCTCCTGCAGGGCAGAAGATGCCCGAAAACATCGCCGAGGCCTTCGGCGGGGAAGATGAGTGGAAGAATCAGATGAAGGCCGCGGCTGTTGGTCAGTTTGGCTCAGGCTTTGCATGGCTCGTGCAGGACGATGAAGGCACATTGAGCATCATAGCGTTGCCCAACCAGGATAACCCGCTTTCCAGCTCCCTGTACCCCATTCTTCCGTTGGATGTGTGGGAACATGCGTACTATCTTAAGTACCAGAACCTCAGGGCAAACTATATTGATGCATGGTTCAACGTCATCAATTGGGAAGCAGTGAGTAAGCGTTTGAAGTAATCCACAGAAGCATACGTGCCATGTTCGGGTGTGGCGCTAGTTTGTGCTGTTGTGCAATTTGTAGCAAACCTTAGAAAGCTTCGCACCCTAATCATCCCTGTCTCGGCGCAAGCCAAAAGCCAAGCCTAACTTCTTTGTTGGGCTTGGCTTTCTTAATGACACGCCCCTACTCGACTCGATGACTTATTGATGGGAAGCTCCTTAGGAGCGAGCGATCTTACCACTCTTCAAACATTGTGTGCATACGTTGGCCTTACGACGACGGCCATCGACAACAACGTTGACACGCTGAATATTCGGGTTAAACATACGGTTAACCGTACGATGGGAGTGGCTAATCGAGCGACCGGCAACGGCATGCTTGCCGCAGAACTCACAAACCTTTGACATGGTATACCTCCGTCTTGCAGGAGCACGCTGGCTCGCTGCTACTCTTCAAGCTGTCCCAATATAGCATAGGGGCGGAGCTTTGCAGGTGAGCTACATGGTATATTCTTCTTCTAGGTTTAGCTTCTATGTCCTTGTATAACTAACGAGAGGAACGCGCATGGAAAAGGAAGTTCCCGGTCTACTTCGGGTTTCCAACGAATGCATAGCTAAGTTGGTTGGATATGCGGCCCTTGAATGTTATGGCGTTGTGGGGATGGCTGCGACGGATACGCAAAGTGGCGTCATGCATTTGCTGCCTGCCTATCGTCTTGAGCGCGGAATTGAAGTGAGTTATAACGAGTCGGCTGTCGTTATCGATTTACACGTGGTGCTCGATAAAGGCGTTAATATTACCTCCGTATCCAACAATCTTGAGGATGCGGTTAAATTTATGCTCAAGCGCATAGCCGAGTTTGAAAACGTCGAAGTACATGTCCATGTAGAGGCGTTGAAGGCATAGTTTTCGTATTAATGCTATGAAAAGTGAGGTACTGAGGTTACCTATGGTTGCTAATGGCATACGCATATGTTTCCCTGTCGCTGCACAAGAGGTTGCCAAGCGAGCAGAGGAAATTAACAAGCTCAACGTATTTCCGGTACCAGATGGCGATACGGGAACCAATATGTCGCTAACCTTGGCCACGGTGGTACAAGAGCTCGAGGCTCTTCCGCCCAAGGCTGATATTGCCGAAGTTGCCCATGCGATCACCCATGGCTCACTTATGGGTGCACGTGGCAACTCGGGTGTTATTACAAGCCAAATAATACGTGGGGTTGCTGAGGCCTTGGTGGATGTCTCCACAGATGAGCTTTCTAAGGCAGACATTGTTCAGATTTTCTCACGGGCACAAAAAGTTGCCTTCCAGGCAGTGCGTAAACCAGTTGAAGGAACCATCCTTACCGTTTTGCGTGACTGTGCAAGCCTTGCTGAGAGTTGTGCCAAGCGGCGCAAAATCGGCATGCGTGAGATGCTTGAGGCAATAGTAACTGAGGCTTACGAGTCGGTGTCACGCACACCCGATTTGCTGCCAGTGCTCAAGGAAAACGGTGTTGTGGACTCTGGTGCCTACGGCTTTGCCATTTTCCTCGATGCCTTTGTGCAAGCCGCACTGGACGAAGATGGCGAAGTACGTAGCTTTGTGCCAACTGTTCCCACCACTTCCGTGGACGCAAGCAAAGCAAATGTCGCTGCTCGCGTACAAATTGAGCTCAATGACGACTGGGAGGGCTCTGAGTATCGCTACTGCAACGAGTTTTTGTTCCGTGCCCATGAGCCGCTCAATGAAGACGAAGTGCTTACCAAGCTGGGAAGCTTTGGCGACTGTGAGCTGCTCGTAGGCTCGTATCCCGACTATAAGGTGCACGTTCACTCAAACGATCCCCACGAAGTTTTGGGGTACATGTTGCAATTTGGCCAGGTGTACGAGGTTTTTATTCACAATATGGATCTCGAAGCTAAGGATCGTACCGCCCAAATTGCGCAAGACTATGCGCGTCAAGCCGAAAGGAAGGCACTGGGCTTTGTCGGAGTAGCCGCAGGTTCTGGTGAGGCAGAAATACTGCGCTCGCTAGGAGTTGATGTGGTGGTGTTCGGCGGGCAAACCATGAATCCGTCGACGGCTGACATTCTTAAGGCGATTCGAGAGGTGGGAGCCGCTCAGGTAATCGTGCTTCCCAACAATTCCAATATACGTATGGCTGCGGAAGCTGCAGCTCAAGCCTGTGAAGCGTGCGAGGTAGTTGTTGCTGCAACCAAGACAGTTCCCCAGGGTTTTGCCGCAATGTTTGCTGTTGATTCGTCCGCCTCGCTCGATGAAAACCTCGAGGCTATGAACGAAGCTGCCTCAGAGGTGCGCGATGGCGAAGTTACCTTCGCCATACGCAATGCTACAACAGCGGGAGGCGATCCTATCCATGCAGGTGATGTGATGGGTATTGCCAACGATGAGATAGTGATTGCTGGCTCATCCGTACACGAAGTCACCCTTGAGCTCATTGGTCATATGCAAGCAGACGAAGAGGGCGATACGCTCACGATTCTTGCCGGAGAGGACATGGATCAGGATGCCTTTGATGCTCTGTGTGAGGACATCGAAGAAGCCTATCCTGACCTCGAAGTCGACAAGCAATGGGGAAACCAGCCGCTGTATCCGGTGATTTTTTCTATCGAGTAGTGAGCTTTGGAACCGTGAGTGCACATGAGGT
Organism: uncultured Coriobacteriaceae bacterium; assembly: GCA_964440675.1. GTDB lineage: Bacteria > Actinomycetota > Coriobacteriia > Coriobacteriales > Atopobiaceae > CADBMC01. The sequence goes on along the minus strand of CAYTTI010000022.1, from coordinate 5,157 downwards.
GCATATCAGTGGGGCATCCTCGCGCATAGGCAGAACCTGCAGCCTATACGATTCAGCGAGCCGCCTGCGCTATGTGTCACCCAAGCGTTTCAAGGCGCTTGAACACCTGGGCATTCACACCGTCTCCGATGTGCTCCTACACATTCCCCATCGTTACTTAGATTTTTCTGCCGTGAAACTCATCGGCTTTGCCGATGTAGGCTCTACCGTAACGGTAGTCGCACGTGTCGATGCCGTTCAACACAAGCGCCCACGACCTCGCCTGGACATCGTTGAGGTGACGGTCGTAGACGACACCGGACTTCTCAAAGCAGTTTTCTTCCAACAGCCTTGGGTTGCACAACAAATTTCAGTGGGTGACGTGGTGGCGCTATCTGGCAAGGTGAGCTTTGCCTATGGCTTTAAGCAGATGAACACTCCCTTCTTTGAGCTTGTTCAGAACTGGTCGAGTACCGCCTCGAAGGCACGCATTGTGCCGGTGCATCCCGTATCAGAGCAACTGAGCGTGGCATGGATGCGACGCATTGTATCTTGTGCGCTTGCAGATGTGGCTGATGTATGTGACTTTGTGCCTGCCCATCTCATCAGTAAACGTTACCTCATGACACGGGGGCGGGCTCTGAGAGAAATTCATTTTCCTTCGAGTCTCCAAGCAGCAGAGCAAGCCCGCAGGCGTCTTGCCTACGATGAGCTCATTCTTTTGCAACTTGCACTTCATACGAGAAGACAGCTGCAGCTCACAGGAACTGTGCCCGTATGCCACAGGATCGATGGTCCTTATGTGCAGGCGCTCTATGAGAGCCTGCCCTATACCTTAACCGATGAACAACAGATGTGTGTGAACGAAATCCTCAGTGATATGGCTGCACCGCACTGTATGAATCGGCTCCTGTTAGGCGATGTTGGTACCGGCAAGACAGTTGTAGCTGCCTTTGGGCTTGCCGCGTGCGCTGACAGCAACAAGCAAGCTGCCATGATGGCACCTACCTCTGTCCTTGCAAGTCAGTACGCAGCAGCTCTTGGGCCATTGCTTGACTATGCGCAGGTGTCCTGGGCTTTACTCACCGGTGCTACCCCACCCAAGGAGCGCGAAACAATCGCTTGTCAGCTTGCAGAAGGAACGCTCAGTGTGGTGTTTGGGACAACTGCATTGCTTTCGGATGATATACGTTTTCGCCACCTCTCCTTCGTAGTGGTTGACGAGCAACATCGCTTTGGTGTCGACCAGCGTACGGCGCTGCGCAAGAAAAGCGCCGGATCCGACATGTTATCCATGACAGCTACGCCCATTCCACGTACCTTGGCACTCTCGCTGTATGGCGATCTCGCATGCTCGCATATTCGCCGTCGCCCCAACAAGCGTGCTGGTGTTACCACCCAGGTAATTCCCAAGGAAAGCCTCGACGTGGCCTATGGAGCCATACGCACGGCGGTCAGCAGCGGACAGCAAGCCTATGTAGTGTGCCCACTCATCGATACGGCAGACACGGGGCAAGACTTAGATGATGACGCACCCCCACCAGACGAAAAAGCCTCGCATATTCATGCGGCAACGGAAGTGTATAAAGAGCTCAGCTCGCTTATATTTCCAAACATGCGCATCGCCCTATTAACGGGCAGGATGACTTCTGCCGCTAAAGATGAGGTTATGCAGGCGTATCGCACGGGAAGCTATGATGTTTTGGTTGCGACTACAGTGGTAGAGGTAGGTGTTGATGTTCCCAATGCGAGCGTTATGCTGGTATTCGATGCTGACAGATTTGGCCTTGCTACCTTGCATCAAATTCGGGGTCGTGTAGGACGTGGCGAGATTGAGGGCAAGGTTTTTTTACATACGAGCTCTCGGCCAAACAGTCCTGCGCGCAAACGCCTCGACGCGGTAAGCTCAACTAACGACGGCGAAAAGCTTGCCGAGCTCGATTTGCATCTACGTCATGAAGGTGAGGTGTTGGGGTACCGTCAGCACGGAGAGCCGGTGCTCAAGGTTGTTAACCTTGCCCGTGACGAAGATCTCGTTGAAGCGGCTCATGAGGATGCACAGATAATAATTCAGGCCGATCCACAGCTGACGAGCAGTGCTCATCTTCCTCTTGCATATGAAGTGCAGGAGCGTTTCAGCGCCTATTTTCAAGAAGTAGGTCGCGCAGGAGTAGGTCGCGCATGAGAATAGTTGGTGGTATCTGGCGTGGACGTGTGTTGGAAAGTCCAAAGGGGCACAAGGTCGTGCGCCCGACAACCGATCGCACCCGTGAGGCGATAGCTTCGATGCTGCTCGCTCGTACCGGCCTCACGCTCGAAGCCAAATCCGTTCTTGAGGTCTTTGCCGGATCTGGTGCAATTGCACTCGAGCTGTTAAGCAGGGGAGCATCTTGTGCAACCCTCATCGAGCGGGACAAGGGCTGTGTACAAATCATTCGCAAGAATATTACGTTAATGGGTGCTGAGGAAATTACCCACGTTATACGTGCGGATGCCTTCCAGCTGGCACGGCGTACCCATCTGCCAGGCGCACCCTTCGATATCGTAGTTCTCGATCCTCCCTATGATGTTGCTGCAGATCGGGTGGCACAGCTCATCGAGGCTTGGATTGATACTCGTATTGTCAAAGAGAATGCCTTCGTGGTATATGAATACGAACGTAGCAACTCGCCTCTTTCCATCACAAAGGCTACAATCGTGAGTCGCTCACACAGGGGCATAACATCTGTCGACCTTATACAACTGGGAGCCTAAGATGTCATTGCAAAAGAACTGTCGGCTTGTTGTTCCAGGAACCTTCGACCCTGTTACCTACGGGCATATCGATGTAATCCATCGTGCGTGCGTACTGTGTACGCAGGTCATTGTTGCTGTTGCGGCTTCTCAGGCTAAAAATGGGACGGGTACGGTCTTTTCTTTAGATGAACGGGTGGAGATACTACGCGAAGCACTCGACGATGAAGGGCTTTGCGAAGTAGATGTGCAGCCATTTACGGGTTTGCTCATGGATTTTTGTCATGAGGTAGGAGCACGGGCAGTAGTTAAGGGCTTGCGTGCAATAACCGACTTTGAATATGAGTTGCAGCAGGCGAATCTCAACTGTCTTATCGCACCTGACATCGAATCGATATTCGTTATGTCGAGCCCTGCCTATAGCTATGTCTCATCGTCCATTGTCCGTGAGCTCGCGAGCTACGGCTCTGATGTATCTGCGCTGGTACCGCTTACCGTTGAACGCCGACTGCGTAGACATTTTGGAGGTGGCGCTTCCAGCTAGGAAACTAGGAGCCAGGGAGCTCTAGGAAGCGAAATCGTCCTGCCAACGAGCAAAGTTGCCTTGTGAATGGGTAAACCCTGCCTTGTTCATAGGTAAACGGGCAGTATCTGGTACTATGTCGTAGGAGTGAACGTACATGGTGGGTCTTGCCAATACTCTCCTTAAGAAAGGGGTTCTAAATGCAGCCGGGAGAAGAAATTGAGAACCTGGTCGATGAGCTTGAAGCCATCGTTAACGAGGCCAAAATGCCCCTCACGGGAGGTGGCCAAAAGAAGATCGTAGATGCAGGAGACATTTACGAGATCATCGATGAAATACGCCGTATTTTTCCTGAAGAGTTCCAGAATGCGCGCAGGGTTCTTAAGGAAGAAGATGAAATACTCTTTCGGGCTCACCAACAGGCCGAGGCCATCATTGCAGATGCTCAGCAGCAGGCGATGATTTTGGCGGGGCAGGAGGAAGTAATTCGACTGGCTCAGCAGCAGGCAGACGGTATAGTTGATCAGGCACAGCAGTATGAGCGCGATACACGCTACAACGTTGAGGAGTATGTTGAGAATATCCTCTCGCGCCTTGAAGATCACTTAAATAGCGTTACCGGATCCGTTGCCCGTGTTCGTCAGACCCTTATCGAAAATACCGGCTCGCGCAACACGAACAATGGCAACTGGCAAGGCTAGTAAGCTGAGTAAGGTTAGCCGTGTTAGTTGTTGTAAAGTTATTCAGTCGTGCAGTTTTGCTTGTTGATCCGTCCCTCAGCTCGCTATGAGTAATTTGGTTGTGCAGCTACATGATCGCCTCACCGAGGTGGGTGATGTTTTTTCTGTGCAAGGTCATCTTGCACGAGAATCCTATCATCTTGGAAGTCACACCTTTTCACTTCCCGCGGGTCTCGACTACGATTTAGTCATTACCAACGCGGGAGAAGGCATTCTTGCAACGGGCATGGTATATGCCGATGTGGTGGGTAGCTGCGACCGCTGTCTGGAAGAGGCACGCTTTCATATTGCTGGCGAGGTAGATGGTTATTTCTTGTTTGAGGAACCGGTTGGGGATGAGTCCTGTGACGAGGAAGACGACCTCGATTACTACCTGGTAGAACACGATGCGATCAACCTAACCGACCCCGTGCTCGCTGCCCTCATCATGGAAACCCCTTTTGTGGTGCTCTGCACGCCAGCCTGCAAGGGCTTGTGTCCCGTATGTGGAAGCAATCTTAACGAAGAGGACTGCGGTCATACACAACAGAGGGAACGCGAGCGTATGGACAACAGCCCTTTTGCTGTTCTGTCGCAGCTTGATCTTACCGAGTGCGATCATGAGGCACAGCTTGATATTACCTCGCACGATGTGTAGTATTCTACCGTTGTGACGAGGTTGGACGTCTGTGTGATGCAGGCGTGTGAGCAAGAGAGGTAAACGATGGCAGTACCCAAGCAGAAGAAGGGTCGCAGTGCAACCCACACCCGTCGCTCTGCAAACAGCAAGCTTCAAGTTTCCGGCCGTTCGATATGTCCGCAGTGTGGTGCCCCTAAGCTTCCGCATCATGTATGTGCAAGCTGCGGTTACTACAAGGATCGTGAGGTTCTTGTCGTCGAGTAGAAGTACAGGCGAGTAGAAGTACAGGTCGATTGATCCATAGGAAGCGCGTTTGTATAGCGAGGGGTCGAGCCACCGGGCGCGACCCTTTCTTTTTTCGGAGGTTCCCTTGGCAGTTGTATGTGTTGATGTTATGGGTGGCGACGACGCAGTTGAGGATGTTCTTGCTGGTATTTCTCAAGCGCTTGCGCAGGATCAAAGGCTTGAGGTTCTTGCTGCTGGCAATGAAGATGTCGTTGTGCCGTTCTGCAGTGAGCGCGAGCGCGTAGAACCTTTAGTTACCACCGAGTGCATTGGTATGG
>CAYTTI010000021.1:0-11726 GCA_964440675.1 uncultured Coriobacteriaceae bacterium | reverse complement strand
CTTGATCGCATTCACCACGACAGTCGAGCCGTTACGCGCATCCCCTGCTGCATACAGAGCGGGGCTCAGGGCGGAACTATCTTCAAAGACCGCTCCTTCAACCACCATCACACGGTGTGAGCCCTCCTCAACAACGGGACGTACACCGCCGCGCACCTCACTCACCTGCGCTCCTAGGGCATCGAAAACCGAGCGCTCAGGTCCAGAAAAGCCCGTTGCTACAATAACCAGCTGAGCAGGGATAACACGCTTAGAGCCAGCAATGGGCGCAGGTGATCCCTTTGACCAGTCAAGCGAGACTACATGGAGACCCACTACCTTTCCGTCTTCGCGCTCAACCTCAACGGTATTGGTAGCCCAGGTGCGCGGGTCACTCCCCTGCACGCTTATGGCCTCTATTTGACCGTAGTCGGTTTTCAGAACCTGAGGCCACTCGGGCCACAAATTATTTGCGGTACGTTTTTCTGCGGGAGCAGGCATAAATTCGAGTTGCTGGACAGTTTTTGCTTCTTGACGCAAAGCCGTCGCCACACAGTCGGTACCCGTATCGCCGCCACCGATAACCACCACGTCGAGACCATAGGCATCAATGGCAGGGGCACCGCCCTCCAACACCGAGCGTGTTGCGGAAGTAAGGTAGTCCACCGCATAGACGACACCCGACCCTTCAATGCCTGTTACATCGAGCTTACGCGCCTCGGTCGCACCCGTTGCAACCACAACAGCATCGTAGTCCTTGAGCAGTTGAGCGGCTACCTCAGTATCCGCCGCATCGGTGTTGCACTGAACAGATATCCCACTTTCCTGCATAAGATTCACCCGGCGTTCAACAACATCTTTCGGGAGCTTCATGTTAGGAATGCCATACATCAGTAAGCCTCCAGCTCTATCATTGCGCTCAACCACCGTTACGCGCGCTCCACGTCGCGCAAGCTCCCACGCACAGGCAAGACCAGCTGGCCCTGACCCAACAATCGCAACCGCAGGGGCATCCGCTGGTACAGGAGGCAGCGCTTGCACATATCCACGCTCCCAGGCCACATCGGAGATGGCTCGTTCGTTGTCCCGAATGGTCGTTGGCTCATCGTTTAAGCCGAGGTTACAGGCAGCCTCACACAGCGCCGGACACACACGCCCCGTAAACTCGGGAAATGGATTAGTGAGCGCCAAACGCTCGTGAGCATCCTGCCAACGGTTTCTCCAGACCAAATCGTTGAATTCGGGAATAAGGTTGTGCAGTGGACATCCGCTCGTGCGCGCCTGTCCAAACGAAATACCTGTTTGGCAAAAGGCAACACCACACATCATGCAGCGGCTCGCCTGAATGCGCTGCGCGTCGAGCGCAAGCGGTAGTGCCAGCTCCTTGAAATCCCCAATAGATTGCTCGGGTGGTCTGACGTCATGCTCTTTGCGTGTCACCTCGAGATAGGCTCCCGGCTTGCCCATTACTTTTCCCTCCTTATCGACTCGAAGGCACGCTCGATAGCAGCCTCGTGTCCATATCCCGCACGCTCCTCTGCCTGAGTACGCATCATCATGAGGCGGTACTCGTGAGGAATAACTTTTACGAAGCGAGTGCGAATGTCGTTGAACTGATAGAGCATGCGAATACCGCGCGGGCTTTGGGTACGCGCAACATGTTCCTCAAGAAGCGTACGGATGGTTGCGAAATCATTCTCGGAAGGCTCTGTAAGCTCAACCATCTCCTTGTTGCAGCGGGCAACAAGCGTCCCAAACTCGTCATACACATAGGCAATACCGCCGCTCATACCTGCTGCAAAGTTTTGACCCACCTCACCTAAGATAAGGGCGGTACCTCCGGTCATGTACTCACAGCCGTGGTTGCCCACACCTTCGACAACGAGCGTGGCACCAGAGTTGCGCACCCCAAAACGCTGACCCGCCAAGCCATTTACAAAGCCACGGCCAGCTGTCGCTCCATAGAAGGCAACATTTCCAATGCTGGCGTTCTCATCAAACTTGTAGGTGCTCGCTGCAGGTGGACGTACCGACAGAATGCCTCCAGAGAGACCCTTGCCAAAGTAGTCGTTGGCATCCCCTTCCACGTTGAGCGTGATTCCTGCCGGCAAAAATGCACCAAAGCTTTGCCCTCCTGAACCCACACAGTCGATAGTTATGGTTCCATCGGGCAAACCTTCGGGATGTTGCTTGGTAACAACCGAGCCCAGCATGGTACCCACACAGCGATTGACGTTGTCTACATCTACCTGAAAATGCGTCGGCGTCATATGCTCACGTGTCGTCTGTGTAAGCGGAATAAAGAGGGTTGCATCCAAGGTTGCATGAAGGTCGGCATCGTAGGCCATCTCGGGCAGGAAGTGTCCCACATCTGCCCCGGGGACTGCTGCGCCATAGGTGGGCTCTACCTGTACGAGCAAAGGAGAGAGATCACAGGAGTTAGCGGCATCGTTGTCCTCAATGGCAATCTGTTTGAGGCACTCGGTATGCCCCACCATCTCTTCTACCGTGCGATAGCCCAGCTTGGCCATATAGCGACGCAGATCTTCTGCTACAAACAGCATGAAGTTCTCAACATACTCGGGCTTGCCAGCAAAGTGTGAGCGCAAGCATTGGCTTTGGGTGCATATGCCCACCGGACAGGTATCTTGGTGACAGTCGCGCTGCATGAGACAACCGAGTGCAACCAAGGGCAGTGTGGCGAAGCCAAATTCTTCAGCACCAAGCAGTGCTGCAATGCATACGTCGCGTCCATCGAGAAGCTTGCCATCGGCCTCGAGCACCACGCGGGAGCGCAGGCCGTTCAACAGCAAGGTCTGTTGGGTTTCGGCAAGACCGAGCTCTAAGGGCAGGCCAGCGTGATAGATGGAATCGCGCGGTGCCGCACCGGTACCTCCGTTGTGACCAGAGACCAGTATCTTTCCCGCTCCCCCTTTGGCGACACCACTTGCAATGGTGCCAATACCAGCCTCGCTTACCAGCTTGACACTCACCCGGGCATCTGGGTTGGCGTTGCGCAGATCGAAGATGAGCTCCGAGAGATCCTCGATGGAGTAGATGTCGTGGTGGGGCGGGGGTGAGATAAGCCCAACGCCTGGTGTGGAATTACGGATTTCTGCAACCCACGGCCACACCTTAAGTCCGGGGAGATGGCCTCCCTCGCCCGGCTTAGCACCTTGTGCCATCTTAATTTGCAGCTCAATTGCGCTCGACAGGTATCTACTCGTAACCCCAAAGCGACCTGATGCTACCTGCTTAATGGCAGAGTTTTTCGAGTCGCCGTTGGGAAGTCGCGTCTCACGTGTGGGATTTTCTCCACCCTCACCGCTGTTGAAGCGCCCCCCTAAGCGGTTCATAGCAATCGCCAAACACTCGTGCGCCTCTTTCGATATGGAGCCATAGCTCATCGCGCCCGTGTTGAAGCGCTTCACAATCTCGGCCGCTGGTTCCACTTCGTCAAGGTCGATGGCCTCATGCTGAGGTACGAAATCGAGCAGATCGCGCAGCACGACGGCTCTGTTCGGTCGATGTACATGTTCTGAGTAGCGCCGGAAGAGCTCAAAGTCGCCCTCACGAACCGATCGTTGGAGCCAATAGATCGCCTCTGGGTCAAGAAGATGTTCTTCACCACTGATGGGGCGCCACTTGGTAATTCCCGAACTCGTCAGTTGGTTGGGGCTCGCACTGCTACAGATAGCCTCAGCATGTGCCCGGCGGCGCGCGAGCAGCTTTTGAAGCTGCATAAAGCTCAGCCCACCGATACGGCTATTGGTACCTGTAAAACAGCTGGACACTATTTCTTCGCCGAGACCAACGATCTCAAAGACCTGAGCCGAGTGGTATCCCTGCATGGTAGAGATTCCCATCTTGCTCATGATAGAGACGATGCCATCGGTCGCTGCTTGGGCATAGTTGCGCTCAGCTTCCTCACACGACAGCTCGAGCGTGCCGTTTGCAACCATTTCATCGATGTAGTCGTAGGCAAGGTAGGGAAAAATCCCACTTGCAGAGTAGGACACAAGCGTCGCGTAATCGTGGGCAGAAAGCGCATCGCCACACTCAAGGACGATGTCGGCAAGCATGCGGGTACCGGTCTTGATAAGGTGGTTGTGCACTGAGCCCAAGGCCAAAAGGCTTGGAATAGCTATCTCATCGTCTGCCGCACGATCCGAAATAATTACGATGTTCGTACCCTGACGCACCGCTTGCTCAACCCGCTCGTTGAGCGCAGTGAGGGCTGCCTGCAAAGCTCCCGCTCCTCCATTGGGGCCTCCCGTGCCTGCACGCAAGGTTGCCACACCTGCATCCTGCTGGTACGTTGCGAAAAAACGCTCGGCGCGAAAGCCCTCATGCTGAATGTGCGCAATCCGCTCAAAGTCGTCACGGGAGAGCATAGGACCTTCAAGACGAATCAGCCGACAGCTATCACGGGCATCAACCAGCAAATTGCCGTGATTGCCAATGTAGAGCACTTGGCTGGTTACCAAACTCTCGCGCAGGGCATCGATAGGTGGATTGGTAACCTGTGCAAAGAGTTGATTGAAGTAGTCGTAGAAAGAGCGAACCTGCTTGGAGAGTACCGGCAAGGGGATATCCTGACCCATCGATGCTATGGGTGTCGATCCTGTCTCGGCCATTGGACGTAGGATCTCATCCACGTCGTCGTAGTGGTGCCCCATACGTGCCATGCGCTGCGTAAGGGAAATCTCCGCGTCCGGATTGCTTTCGGGCTGTGTGCCATTTGCAGCCTGCATTTGTATGCCACTTGCAGCCTGCGTTTGTATGCCACCTGCCGCCTGTTGCTGCACGCCGCCGGCAGTTTGTGTTTGCATGCCACTCGCAGCCTGTGGCAAAGGCAAGTCTTCAACCGAAAGCGTTTCTGCGTCTATCCAGTCGTAGAAGGGCTTCTGAGAGGCATAGGAGTTGCGAATCTCGTCGTTCCACACCACACGGCCTTGCGCCTGATCAACAAACAGAAGCTCACCTGGCCCCAAACAGCCTGTCTGTAGAAGGTTTTCTGGCTCGATGTCGATAGTGCCCACTTCGCTTGAAAGAATAAAGCGATCGTCACGCGTTACACAGTAACGTGCTGGACGCAAGCCGTTGCGGTCAAGTGCCGCTCCAAGCCCATTACCATTGGAAAATGCAATAGCAGCAGGTCCATCCCACGGCTCCATAAGCATGGACTGATATGCATCGTAGGCACGGCGCTTGTCCGAAAGCTCCGGGTTGTGATCCCACGGCTCAGGCATGAGCAGTGTCACCGCACGGGCGAGCGGCATGTTATTCATCATGAGGAATTCGAGAACGTTATCCAAGATGGCAGAGTCGGAGCCCTCAGCGTTGATGATGGGAAGCACCTTGGTGAGATCGCTGCCCAAGACAGGCGAATACAAATTCGGTTCACGCGCACGAATCCAGTTAACATTGCCGCGTAAGGTATTAATTTCACCATTATGAATAATGAGGCGGTTGGGATGTGCGCGTTCCCAACTGGGAGTGGTGTTGGTGGAGTAGCGTGAGTGAACGAGCGCTATCGAACTCTCGATGTTGGCGTCGTCGAGGTCGCGAAAGAAGCGACGCATCTGGGTTGCAACTAACATGCCCTTATACACGATGGTGCGCGCACTCATCGAGCAGATATAAAAAATCTTGTCTTGCAGGGCATACTCACGGGCAGCGCGCTGCTCAATGCTGCGACGACATACAAACAATTTACGCTCAAACTCATCACCGGGAGCAACCGAGGAAGGTCTGGTTACAAAGCACTGCAAAATGGTGGGCATGCACCTGCGTGCCGTCGCTCCCAAGTCATGTGCGTCTACGGGTACCTCGCGCCAAAAGAGAACGGGTAAACCCTCTGCCGCACAGCCATCCTCAAAGATGCGCTTAGCAACGCGGACGCCATCTTCTTCTTGAGGAAAGAACACCATGGCAACACCGTAGTCGCCCTCGTTGGGCAGCAGATGTCCCCACTTTTGCGCCTCTTTCCTGAAAAAGCGGTGCGGTACTTGAAACAAAATGCCCGCACCATCACCCGTATTGCGCTCAAGGCCTTTTCCGCCTCGGTGCTCAAGGTTAACAAGCACTGAAAGTGCGTCATCGACCATCTGGTGGGATCTGTGACCCTTCAAGTGCGCCAAGGCACCAATCCCGCAGGCGTCGTGCTCAAATTCAGGACGATATCAGCCCTGTGTATGATACGACGCGGCACGCGCTTCGGGCTGTATCTCAAAATCGGACATGTACTCCTCCCCTTCCCATATGGGGTCACCCCATATGGGATCGCCCTAACCACACAGAACCGTTCTCGGCAATGTGTACACGAGGCTAGAACTCAATGATTTCGTGCGAGGAACATGTACCAAGTCTTTGCATACCAGAAGCAAACTCGCAACATGCGCGACACCTGTAACACAGCGGACATGTATGGTGTGCCTAGAAAGCTACTCTGTCATACCAAAATGACGACGCATCCAGTAGTCTGCCAAAGGCACCCAAGCCTGAATAGAGAAGTCGGAATCGTCGTCGAGTGGGTGTGATATACGGTTGTTGACCGACTGTCCGTGATGCCCAGCATCAACAAGGTGCAACTCATACGGTCGCTTTGCCTCATCCATTGCGAGAGCTATAAGCAATGCATTTGTAGGAGGCACAATTTCATCGTGCACGGAATGCCATATAAACATGGGAGCCGTGCGCTCATCTACATAGCGTGCAAAATTAACCTCAGGTGTATTGTCTTGAAGAATCTTGCCTATACCACCCTTGCCAACAAATGCGAGACGCTCCTCTTCGGTCATGCCGGAGTCCATATGGTCAAAATCGGCCGGAGCATAACCCACCAAGCAGGCGTTGGGCATGAGCTGAGCTGAAGTGGTATTGAGGCGTTGAGCAAGTGCAGGATCGTGCCATTGGGTGGCAAGCATTCCGGTGAGATTCGCACCAGCAGAAAAGCCAACGACCGCAATATGGTTAGGGTCGATCTGCCACTCATCCGACCGTTCACGAACAAGGGCGAGGGTATGCGCCAGCTCGTCGAGAGGATTAGGATAGACCGAGTCGTCGCCCACAGAATAGTTCAGAACAAAGCAGTTGTAGCCCAGCTGGTTAAAGGTAAGCGCGACAGGCTCTCCTTCCAAAGAGGCAATATGCCCGTAGGCACCGCCAGGACACACGATGAGGGCTGGACGCAGCACCCCTTTAGTACGATGGAATACGTCGAGGACATAGGTACGTACATGCACACGACCATCGTCGCTCAGTGCAATCGTCTCGTGAATCATGGCTTCTCTACACCTACTCGCGTGTTGGAGTGTCACTCGCGTGTGGGAGCGTCAGGCATAAAGCCTTCAAAAATCGCTGGAACTCCCATGCTGTCGCAGGCGGCGAGCTCTTCGGGACTGCGAATAGTCCAGCAGGCAAGCGGGACTCCCCATACCTTACGCGCCAGTTGCACCGCTGGCATACGTATATCCTCCAGCCCGCAGGAAACAAAGTCGGGACGCGCTGCTACGTTGCTGGAAAGGGTTGACACAAAGGTCGTAGCACTCACCCGACGCGGCATAGGTAGGTCGGTATCGTTCAGAAAGTTTGCCGTGAGCTGACCACGAACAACCTCTGGCCTGTGTATACGCAGCCACGTAAGTACCGCCGGATGAAAGCTTTGCACGACATAGCGCACATCGTGAGCATCTTCATAACTGCCTTGCAGAGCGCTGCTGCATTGCCCTCCACCTTGAGCTCTACCATAAGTGGCGGCGGCATCATACGGTCTAAGCCCCAGTCATACAGCGACAGCACCTCATCCAAGGTAGGAATACCAAAACAGGTGCCAGATAACTTGTACGAGGCGAGTTGGTGAATCGTCAGTTTTTCGACAAAGCCGGGTCTACCAGTCATGCGCGAGAGATCGGAATCATGAATCACGACGGGAATACCATCAACGGTGAGGTGAACATCGAGCTCGGAAGCGAAACCTGCGGTACGAGCCCAACGAAATGCTTCGAGAGAGTTTTCAGGGACGGCAGACTGTGCGTCGTGCAAGCCTCTATGAGCATAGCGATATCGTGACATATCACGCCACAGTACCTCGATCCCTGGATCTTTGCGAGGAGCCACCGCGGCACAGGCTGCACCAACAAGAGCCGCACCACCTGCAACACCTATTGCAAGACCTTTGGCAACTTTGCTGCGTTTCTTACTCGTGTCTGCCTTATTCATGGCTACCTCCCGAAAGTTCATGGCTACCTCCCGAAAGCTCTCCTTACGCACAACCAAGGACTATCAATGCTCATCTATACCGATGGTAAGCTATAAACGCGCTAAGTTTGCGGAGATATCGCTGTGAACACTGCATTTCACATGAATGAAAAAGTGCGCAGCCGCTGCGCGAGAAGCGGTAGAAAGATTGTATGAGGGAATACTCAGTGCTCCAAGATATAGAACCACATCGCTTGTATAACCAGTTCGTAGCCAATGCCACACCTCAGCCCAACGATTATGTGTTTCATTTCAAAGACGAACAGCTGTTACTCTGTGGAAGTTCCGTGAACGAGCATTCGGCACACGCGCGCGAAGCTGTAGTGCAGACCGCCCGCACAACTCCAGGTGAACTCCCCCGGCTCTCTTCGCTTCCCCAGCTTCCTCGCGTTGAGCAGGTCTCGAGCGGCACCGAGCTTATCCGTCTCTTTGCCATAGACGACACCGTGTATTGGGGATGCGACACAGACACCTGCGAGCTCGCGAGCGAGTTAACAGGCGAGGCAACAAGCAATGGAGCTGCACTCCAAGCATTGGACACGGCAGGCAATCTTGCTCGCGAGCTCGCGGGCGAGTCTGCCTGCAACCACAGCTACACGCACAGCTACGCTTCGCTGAGAAGCCTGCGCTCTCTGTATCCTGCAGCCAAAGAGCTGCTCTTTGCAGCCTACAGTGCCTACCAACTTTTGTCCTGGTATCGACACAACCGATTTTGTGGATGTTGTGGAGCTTCGACCCAACTTGCCTCCGATGAACGAGCGATCGAATGCCCAATTTGTAAAAACCGCGTCTATCCTAAGGTTCAGCCTGCCGTTATTGTGGGGGTTATCTGGGACAATAAGCTCCTGCTCACCAAATATGCCGATCGACCTTCATCGAGCTATGCGCTTGTTGCCGGCTTTACCGAGTTTGGTGAGACACTCGAACAGACAGTCGAGCGCGAGGTAATGGAAGAAGTTGGCCTCAAGGTAAACAATATCCGCTACTACAAAAGCCAGCCCTGGGGCATTGCAAGTGACATCTTGGCAGGTTTTTACTGCGATGTTGTAGGCACACCAGAGATCAAGCTTGACTCAGACGAACTCAAAGTTGCCCAGTGGTTTGAACGTGCGGCCATCAAAGGCCAAGGCAACGACATGAGCCTCACCGCCGAGATGATGCTCACCTTTCGAGATGGAAATGAGCCGCGCTAACCGTCTTTCGAGATGGGAATGAGCCGCGCTAGCTGAGGTACATGCACGAATCGGGGTGCACCTTGAATGTACACGTTGTATTATCAATGGGAGTTTTACACAACGAGAAAGGCTTGATGTGAGCCAAAAAATCATTACCTTCGGTATTCCATGCTATAACTCAGCTTCATACATGGATACCTGTATTACCTCTATTTTGGAAGGCTCCAACTGGTCCGATGACATTCAAATTGTGATTGTGGATGATGGCTCGGATAAGGATGACACCGCTTCCAAGGCCGATGAATGGGCGCGCGACCGACCCGACTTAATCAAGGTAGTACATCAGCCCAACGGGGGGCACGGCAAGGCGGTACTTGCAGGACTATATGCGGCCGACGGTCTGTACTACAAGGTGGTTGACTCGGACGACTGGCTGTCGAAAGATGGCGTGGCTCGCTTGCTCTCAACCATACGCACCACACTTGCTCACGATGCCAAAATCGACTTGTTCATTACGAACTACGTGTATGACCATGCCTTAGAAGGCGTCACAAAAGAGGTGGGCTACAAGGGAATATTGCCAGAAATGCGTCCTTTCACCTGGGACGACATTGGTCATTTCCGCATGACGAAGAACTTGCTCATGCACTCGCTTACCTACCGTTGCGAGATACTGCGCGCACACGAACCTCCGATGCCCGCGCACACATTTTACGTGGATAACATCTACGCATGGCAGCCACTTCCCCACTGCGAAACCATGTACTACATCCCCTGCGATATGTACCACTACTTCATTGGACGTGAGGATCAGTCGGTAAACGAAACCATCATGGCAGGCCGCGTAGACCAGCAGCTGCGCATAACCCGCACCATGATGCATTGCTACCACCTCTACGAAGACATACCCAGTGCTAAGCTTCGCAGTTACATGGTGAATTATTTCGTTATCATGATGGCTATCTGCTCGGTGTTTTCCCGTTTGTCACAGCGCTACGACGCACTCGATGAACTTGCGGATTTGTGGAGAGAGCTTGCCGGCTACGACAAGCGTCTCTGGCGCAGATGCCGCTATGGTGTGGTGGGGCTTACCTGTAATGCACCGGGACGACTTGGCAAGAAGATAACCGTTTCAGGCTACCGATTGATGCACAAGATTGTTAAGTTCAATTAGGTGATGATATGTCTCAACAAAGTACTGGCACATCCAATCAACAAACATCCAATCAACGAAATACTGGCACATCCAAATTGGTACACAGTTTCGATCTTCGTGTCCCCATCGAAGTGGTATGGGACTGGTTTTGTCACATGGATACCAACTTTGTACGCTGGAATCCCGACCATGTGTGGTTCGACGATGGTGGGCAGGGTTTATGCCTTGGTGCGACTGTGTGTTACTGTCGCCGTATTGGCTCAAAGCTTTATGATGTAGAGGGCACCATCACCAAGCTGGAGTGCAATCCGCGCGCCTTTCGCATCGAAGTTTCCAGTGATCGTGGACTTGAGCAAAGCAATGTCTTGTGTTACGCCACATCAATCAATAGCTGTAACGTTACCTTTGCTGAGGACTTTGTGCCGTCTCATAAGACCCCGGGGTGCATTCTGAACTTCATGTTATTCGACCTCTTACCTATCACGCGAAAAGCAGAGCGGGAACTACTCCACAGCATGCGCCGAGATGCGGCCTATCTTACCTGCATTCTCGAAGAAAACCTCTGGCCTAACGCTGAAGATAATCGTGAAGCCTGGATGGGAGCAGGCGCAGGAAGTAGCACTGACGCTGATGCCGAAACTGGGATTGATGTTGAAGCTTCCATACCAACTGAAGTACTGCCCAAAGCACCTCATAGAGGCGCAATTGTTCCGCGTAATGCCGCTCGATCAAACGTCGTTAAGCATAACATCCTTACATATACCGCCTTGCACGCAATGGTGCTGTCCGTTTGCACGGTCTGCGTCTTAGGTGCTACCTTTTTTTGGGCAGAAAGGTTTGTGAAGCAGGCAATCACGGGGAAATGGGGCTCCAAACGTAGT
Source organism: uncultured Coriobacteriaceae bacterium (assembly GCA_964440675.1). GTDB lineage: Bacteria > Actinomycetota > Coriobacteriia > Coriobacteriales > Atopobiaceae > CADBMC01. The sequence goes on along the minus strand of CAYTTI010000021.1, from coordinate 273 downwards.
CGGAAAAAGGCTGCGTTAGGCTTGATTACGTCAGCCCTAATAAGGGATGCATTGCACCAGCAGGATGCACTGCGCCAGCTGCCGTCGGATGCATTGCACCAGCCGGATGCACTGCGCCAGCCGTCGTCGGATCAAAATTAGTGCTTGAACGGGGGCTAAGAGCCTTAAGTATCGCGCCAGGGCAGGATGCACTAGGATGCACCAAGGCGAACGTCGAGGCACTAAGGGCACGCCAGGAGCCGTACCAGGGCGGGGCGCATCAAGGCACTAAGG
>CAYTTI010000020.1:0-11969 GCA_964440675.1 uncultured Coriobacteriaceae bacterium | reverse complement strand
TGTGTGATAGTTGACAGCAGCGATGCATCTGCTGGTTATACGCGCCCACATTCGTGCTCACATACGCGTCCACGCTTTGATCTAGGCGTTGTATCTCCTGGCATTCCTCCGCATGCATCCCTGTTTGTATACGCGCAGGCTGCCTGTACGCAGCTGATAGGCGAGGCTGAGTTTGCCTGGCGTGAGTCACCAGACGCCTGGTTGGTGATAACGGGCACCAACGGTAAGACAACCACGACTACGCTCACCCGCGATATATTGTTGCATGCGGGAATTTCTGCACAGGATGTGGGAAACATTGGGAAGCCGCTCACTGCTCAGCTCGCTGCGCGTCGCAGTGATTCGTGGTTTGTTGCTGAGCTCTCGAGCTACCAGCTTGCGACTACTCACAAGCTTCATCCGCGTGTAGCAGCCTTGCTCAACATAAGTCCTGACCACCTGAGCTGGCATGGCAGTATTGAGCACTATGCTGCTGCCAAGGAAGCTGCCTTTGCTCAGATGATTCCAGGTGATCTTGCCATTATCTCGCGGGATGATGCGTGGTCTTGTGGTATTGCCAGACGCCTTGAGATGCGTGGAATACGCGTATGCTCAGTATCCTGTAAGTCTCAACCTCAAACTGAGGAATGGGCCTACTGTGATCAGGGAATACTTAAGGTTCAACTACAGGGTGAATGTTATGAGTTGTGCAAAGCAAACGAACTGCGCATTCAAGGCACCCACAACATAGCAAATGCGCTGGTCAGCGCTGCCGCGACACTTGAGATTGGTGCCGATCCACTTAAAGTACGCGAGGCACTGTTGATGTTTTCTGGCCTTGAGCATCGTATCGAAGATGTTGCAGTGGTAGGCGGGCTGCGTTTTGTTAACGATTCAAAGGCAACGAATGTAGACGCAGCGCAGCAGGCACTTTCCGCGTTTGAGCCAGGAAGCATTGCTATCTTGCTCGGCGGATTCGATAAACATACCGATCTCACCGCACTGCTGCGTGATGTGTGCGCGACCTGCTGTGTTGCGGTCTGTTTTGGTGAGGCGAGGCATCGCTTTTTATCTGCCTTGGAAGATGAACAGGCTCGAAGCGGCTCGCCCATCCGTCTTATTTCGGCGGAGCACCTACAAGATGCCTTTACACAAGTATGTTCAGCTGCTCCACCCAACTCGGTTGTTTTGCTGTCTCCTGCCTGTGCCTCCTTCGATGAGTTTACTGGGTTTGAGGAACGCGGACATTACTTTAAGCAGCTCGTTGCAAACTATGCAGCCACACACGAGCAACACGAGCAAGATGTGCATGTACATGATCAGCACGAGCAGCCAATGTGTGCGTACGACCAACATGGACAGCAGGGGGGCGTGAGTAGGCATGGGTCGTAACACCACACGCACGAAGAACTCGCGCAACGCGCAACAACGCTCCAAAACCTCCGAGCGACAGCCTTCAACCTCTACTCGCCAAAGTACGCGTTCAGCAAATACTAAGCGGCAAAAGAACAGCAGGCGTCAGGCCATAAGCTCATCACTTTCACAGGCGCTCGCAGCGGTGCCTGCGCGCTTTATGGTACCGCGCCTTCTGCTCATCGTTGCCGTGGTGGCCATGTGTGGGCTGGGGCTTGTCATGGTGTATTCCGCCTCCTCGGTCTCAGCGCTTAAGGCAGGCAGCAGTCCAAGTTACTATGCTGTGCGGCAAGCTATCTACATCCTTGCTGGGACAGTAGGAGCCGTGTTGGTTGCTAAAAGCGACTACCACATGTGGCTGAATAAAGCTCTCAGCGTTAGCTGGATTGTTATTCTGTGCCTACTGGTGCTCACGCTGATATTGGGCATGGTAAGCCATGGTGCTCAGCGCTGGATAAGCATTGGTCCTGTCAGTATTCAGCCATCGGAGTTCGCCAAGCTTGTATTGGTGTTGACAGCAGCAAACATTATTGAACGTTACGCGGTGCAGCGTGAAATTTCTACTCGGGAGGCAATGAAACTCAGCGCTATCGGTGTCTTGCTGCCACTGGTGCTCATCCTTATCCAGCCCGATAAGGGAACAACCTTCATTATTGGGGCTACGCTTGTGGTGATGCTCATTCTTGCGGGCATGCCTACACGGCTGATTGTGGCCGTGGCTGTCGTAGGTGCCCTGGTGCTCGTTGTGCTTATTCTGCAAGATAGCTATTCGGTACTCCGCTTGGTGGTGTGGAATCCCCAGTCGGATCGTTACGGTGCAGGCTACCAAATTATTCAGGGTTTATACGCCTTTGCCAAAGGTGGCATCACGGGCGTCGGCATTGGTTTTTCTCAGCAGAAGTACTCCTACATTCCCGAGGCGCATAACGACTATATCTTCGCCATTATCGGTGAAGAGCTGGGTCTTATTGGTACGGTAGGGGTTCTGATTGGCTTTGCGGTATTTGTGTATGCCGGGATACAAATTGCCCGCTTTGCACCTGACGTGTCGGGCAGCCTTATCGTAAGTGGCCTTACGGTGATGATTGCCATTCAAGCCCTTGTCAACGTATGTGGTGTTACCGGAATGATTCCAGTTTCTGGTAAGACCCTGCCATTTATAAGTTACGGCGGTTCTTCCATTACCTCATCTTTAATTGTGGTGGGTGCAATAGTGTCAGTATCAAGGAGCAGTGTGCTTCCCGAGACGAAATACGATCGTCAAAGAAGTCAGATGTCGGTGCATACGAGTGCAGCGAGTGATGTTTCGAGTACGTCGAGGCGCGGCACGCAAGCTTCGAGTACGTTGAAGTGCAGTGTGCACGATTCGAGTACGTCGAGGCGCAGCGTGCGTGGTACATTGCGGGTACTCGAAGGAGGCGCTCAGCGCTCTGGTCGTACCAACAAGAAAACAGCACAGCGCTCCGGCCAAACGAATAAGAAAACAGCGCAGCGCTCTGGCCGTACCAATAAGAATGCAGCTCAGGCAGCTCAGCTGCAACGCAGACGCATAAACCTCGGGCCGAGTGCTGTTGAGCGCTTACGATCGCGCAATTCTGAAAAAAGGAGACCCTAGCTATGCAGGATGCCCCGCTCGAAGTTGCAATTGCTGCAGGCGGTACGGCTGGCCACATAAACCCTGCGCTTGCTCTTGCCGAAGAGTTGGCTCACCGTGGTCACCACTTGCGCTTCTTTGGCCAGCCCCGACGCCTGGAAGGAAGCTTGGTTGGACAGGCGGGCTTTGAACTTTTCCCGCTTGACGTTACAGGTTTTGATCGCGCACGCCCCTGGACCGCACTCTCTGCGCTCGTACGCATCATAGGTGCCCGTCGCGCTTTGAGCACCTTTTTTGGGCAGGTTGGTGTCCCAGATGTTGCCATTGGTTTTGGTGCCTATGTTGAGCTCGCTCTTTTAACCTGGTGTGCCGCTCATAAGGTTCCTATGCTGATTCACGAGCAGAACTCTGTTGTAGGACTGGCAAATCGCCTCATGGCACCCCGTTGTACGCGTATATGCGCTGGCCTTCCCGCTGCAGCAGAAGCACTGAGTGAGTATGCGGATCCGAGCACCATTGTAATTACGGGCAACCCTGTACGTAGGAGCGTATTGGAGGCAAGTCGCACGACAGGTCGGACGCGGCTTGGTGTGGGCGATGACGATACCGTCTTGTTGGTCTTTGGCGGTAGCTTGGGTGCCCACCACATAAACGAGGGGATACTTCGTCTCAAGGATGAGCTTGTGGCTCGTAAGCATCTGCATGTGGTACACGCCACCGGTGCTGCCGATTTCGACTGGGTGACACAGCATCTCGAGCTGAGCGAGGACGAAGCGACTCGCTGGCATCTTGTGTCCTATATTGATGATATGGGTTGTATGCTTGCCGCGGCCGATTGTGTTCTGTCACGCGCGGGGGCCTCTTCTGTTGCAGAGATTACTGCTATGTGTGTGCCGAGCTTGCTTGTACCCTATCCTTTAGCAACCGGCGACCATCAAAGTGTGAATGCTCGTGTGCTAGTAGATGCAGGTGCTGCGCACCTTGTGCCTGACAGCGCACTAGACACACAACAGTTTTCAGCTGCTCTTCTGGAGCTTATCGACAATGTTGAGCAACGCGATGTAATGCGTAAAGCGGCACAGAGTCTTTCGGGTAAGGAGTCTGCTCAAATTCTTGCGAACCATGTGGAAGAGGTTGCACAGCACCGAAGCTAACCGAAAGAGAGTATTGGTACCTATAAGGAGTATATGTATGGCAAAGAGTACAGCACATTCTGCACCTCGTAAGGTGCATTTTATCGGCATTGGTGGCGTTGGTATGAGCGGCATTGCGCTGGTGTTGCACGAACGCGGATGCACAGTTACCGGTTCCGACCTTAAGGCATCGCATTATGTACGCACCTTGGAAGCCGCGGGGATTGAGGTACGGCTGGGTCATACAGCAGAAACCATCGATGAGCTCATGCCCGACGTTGTAGTTATCTCGAGTGCCATTCCTGGAAACAATCCCGAGCTAGTGCGTGCTCGTGAGCTTGGCATCGAGGTATGGCAGCGGGCAAAGATGCTTGCTTCGCTTGGTGAGAACCGCACCACCATTGCGATTGCGGGCACGCACGGCAAAACGACTACTTCGTCGATGTGCGCGGTCATGCTCGACGAGATGGGGCTCGATCCAACCTTTCTTATCGGTGGGGTCGTAGAAGGATACAACACCAACGGGCACAACGGCTTTGGTGACTACTTTGTAGCCGAGGCGGATGAGTCGGACGGCTCATTTTTGCACCTGGAGACGAGTGTAGTTGTGGTTACCAATGTTGAGGCGGATCACCTCGACCATTACGGAACTCTCGAGAATTTAGAGCGCACCTTCGTGCAGTTTATGGAGTCGGTAGGAGAGGCGGGAACCGTCATTGTATGTGCCAACAGCGAGCGCTTAGTTGATCTTGCTCATGAAAGTGGCCGCAAGGTTCTTACCTACGGCTTTGCAGAGTCTTGTGACTATGTGTGCAAGCCCACAGAATCATCCGCCGCTTCCCTTGAAAGCTCCTTTACGGTTGTAGGACCGACAGCGACAGAGGTGGTGCACCTGAGCTCGAATCCAGGTGTTCACAATATGTTGAATGGAACGGCCGTGCTTGCCGTGGCAGATGTGTTAGGACTTCCGCTCGATAAGGCTGCGGCTGCCCTTTCTACCTTTAAGGGCGTACGTCGTCGCTTTACGCATGTGGGAGACGTTGCCGGGATAGTCGTGGTTGATGACTACGGGCATCACCCAACAGAAATTCAAGCGACACTTGCAGCGGCGCGTCCTTTGGGTTACCAGCGTATCTGTGTGGTATTCCAGCCGCATCGCTACTCGCGTACTGCCGTGCTTATCGATCAATTTAGTACTGCCTTTGACATGGCTGATGTACTCTATGTTATGGATGTGTTTTCAGCAGGGGAAATGTCGATACCTGGAGTCAACGGCAAATCCTTCGCCAATGCAGTGCGTAAACATGGTCGAGTGGGTGAGGTGTACTATGTACCCAATCGCCACAAACTTCTCAAGAGCTTGTGTAAGCGGCTCCAGGCAGGCGATCTGTTGATTACACTCGGTGCGGGAGATGTAACCGACATCGGACCGAGCTTTATCGAAGCTATGCAGGAATACAGCGACAAAGGATAGGCTGTGAGTATATATAATGCCTTCATCGCACTAGACGGTGTTATCAACGGCGAGGTCATTCGCAATGAAAAGATGTCTCGGCATACCTCATGTCGGGTGGGTGGCGTTGCCGATCTATTTGTATCCTGTAACACCTTTACTGCGCTTTCACGATGCATCGAGGTTCTCGAAGAACAGGATATCCGCTGGGTAATTCTCGGCCGTGGATCTAATGTTATCGTTTCCGATAAGGGCTTTCGTGGCTGTGTAATAACCCTGCGCGGTCAGTTTAGCTCCTGGCAGATCACAGACGATTTGCTCACCGCTGGTTCAGGAGTTACCCTACCAAAACTGATAGATGTAACCTTATCTCAAGCTTTAGGGGGACTCGAAGCTTTTGTTGGCATTCCTGGCACAGTGGGAGGTGCGCTCAGCGTTAATACGAATGCAGGTACCAGTAGTCCGGTGCCTGACGTTCGCGAATCCATTGCCACGCGCGTACACGACATAGTGGTGTATCGTCCTGGTGAGGGGATGCATCGTTATGGAGCGAGCGAGCTGCAACCTGCCCCTAGCGTATCTCTCGTTCAGGAAGACGACATTATTCTTGAGGCAACTTTCAGCCTCAACCAGAAGCCTAAAGATGCTATCGCACAGACCATGGAGCGTCGGCTTATCCGACGCAGAGCCTTGCAGCCCGTAGATGCTGCTGCCTGTGGTTTTGTGTTTAATAATCCTCCTGGGCCTCGCAGTGCCCGGGAGCTTATAGAATCATGTGATCTTAAGGGATACAGCGTGGGTGGTGCTTCCGTATCGAGCAAACATGCCAACTTTATTGTTAACAGTGGAGGGGCAACTGCTGAGGATGTCGTACGACTGGTGCAACACATTTACGAGTGTGTGAAGGAGACGCATGGTATCGAGTTTGAAACAGCAGTCAAATTCCTCGGCTTCACACCGTAAGCGGCACTCTACCAAACGCTCAAATTCTCGCTCCGCTCCTACCTCGAAGCAGTCCAGCACAAAGACTGCTCAGGGTAAGGCTACTGGAAAGTTCGCTGCCAAACAAAAGACTGCTCGGAGTAAGGCTGGCAGAAGCGTATCTTCCAAAAAGAAACTTGCTCGGAAGAAGACGGGCGGAACAAGAGCTCCCTCAAGACAGGCTGAAAGAAGATCACGCGGCACCAAGCTGCGATCCATACTAGGCAAAGCGCTTTTCTTCGCACGACGTGCGGCGCTTGTTCTTGGCGCTGTGGTAGGAGTGGTGATAGTTGGCAGACTCACACTTCTGCTACTTGCTCAAACATCGCTCTTTACGATCACCTCCATCGACACCGAAGGCTCCGAGCACATCAGTGCAGAGGAAGTGGCGCGTCTCGCATCGCTTCCACAGGGGACAACGCTTCTTTCGGTCGATATAAGTGAGATTGAAGAAAACATACAGCGCAATCCGTGGGTCTCATCGGTAGACATACGCCGTGAGTTTCCGGACAAACTTGCAATAGAGATCACTGAGCGTGAGGTTGGATACGTAGTTGTTATCGGCGGGGGTAGCGTAAGCTGGTATTTGAGTGATGAGGGTATATGGCTAGAGCCTGTGGCGACAAGCGAAACAGAGGGGCTGTCCGCGCTTGAAGTAGGACAGCAGGCTGCAAATGAGCTCGGCTGTATCCTCGTGAGCGACACGCCATCAAGTATCGATCCGGTAGCGGGGGAAATGACAGATGATGCGGTCTTAGAGGCAATACTGGAGTATATGGCGGGCTTGCCCGAAAGCCTCTCGTCCCAAATCGTCCAGTTTACCGCCTCGAGTGAGGCGAATCTAACCTGTGCGCTTTCCGATGGCATCACTATATTGTTGGGTGAGCCTGAAGATATTGACATTAAAGGAAGCGTTGTTAACAGCTTGCTTGAGCAATATGCCGATCAAATCACCTACATAAACGTGCGTACCCCAAGTAATCCTTCGTTTCGACGGGTTGATTCTGAAAATGTTCAATCAGGCTCAAATTAGTCTTGACCTTTTATACATAGTTATGCCATCATATATCGATTTATTCATCACCTAGGGTTTAAGTTAAACCTTAAAGAGGGGCACGAGCTGTTTAGGCTGTTCAAGTAGCCAGCTCAAAGCTCCTTGCAAAGGCTTTTACAGGTTTTTGTGGGCTCTAGCGTGAAGGATAGGAAACCCTGTACGCAGAGGAGCACACAGCTTGCTTCCAGGTGAGGAGGTCGTTATGTCCCAGAGTGAGACCCTTAACAGCTATTTAGCGGTCATCAAGGTTGTCGGTGTAGGTGGTGGTGGCACTAATGCGGTTAACCGTATGATCGAGGAAGGTATTCGTGGTGTGGAGTTTGTCGCTATCAACACCGATGCTCAGGCTCTTGCCATATCCGATGCAGATGTAAAGGTTCAAATTGGCGCGGATATCACCAAGGGTTTAGGTGCGGGTGCCAACCCAGAGATCGGTGCCCAGTCTGCTGAGGAAAGCCGGGAAGAGATCAAACAGGCGCTTTCTGGTGCTGATATGGTGTTCATCACTGTGGGCGAGGGTGGTGGTACTGGTACTGGTGCAGCCCCCGTTGTTGCTGAGATTGCACGTAACGAGATCAGTGCTTTGACCGTTGGTGTCGTCACACGTCCCTTTACCTTTGAAGGTCGCAGGAGAACCGTTGCTGCAGAGGAAGGTATTGAACAGCTCTTTGAAAACGTAGACACACTCATTACCATTCCGAACGATCGTTTGCTCTCGCTCTCTGAAAAAAAGACCACCATGCTTGAGGCCTTCCGCTTGGCGGACGATGTGCTCTCGCAAGGCATTCAGGGCATTACCGACCTTATTACCGTTCCCGGCCTCATTAACCTGGACTTTGCAGACGTCTCTACCATCATGCGCAGCGCAGGAACAGCCATGATGGGTATTGGTATGGCCTCTGGGGATAATCGCGCAGCCGAGGCTGCCCAGGAAGCAATTTCGAGCCGACTTCTGGAGAGTTCCGTCGATGGCGCTACCCGTGTGCTGCTGTCTATTTCGGGCAACAAGGATCTTGGTATTCAGGAGATTAACGAAGCTGCAGATATCGTTGCTGCCAGCGTAGATGCGGATGCCACCATCATCTTTGGGACGGTGGTAGATGAGAGTCTGGGTGATCAGGTACGGGTGACTGTCATTGCCACCGGCTTTGAGCAGGGCAGCTCAGACGGACAGGTTCAGCTCCCATCCTTCAAGTCGAGCTACGATCGTCCGAAGCAGCAACAAGAGCCGAGAAGATCTGCGCGGCCTGCATCTCCTGCTTCAACCTCAAACTCCGGCTTCGACATCCCGGATTTCTTGAAAAATAGCCGCTAGGAGCCTGTGGTGGGTTTGCAGCTCACTCGACAATCGTCTCACGGTGTAAGTCTCCTGGTGGGCGAGGGCTGCCCTCAAGGAATCTCGTTTGCCTTTACGGAGCGAGCAGGTGGCGTGTCTGATCCGCCTTTTGCCTCTCTCAACGTGGGCTCTGCGGTAGGGGATGGCGAGGATGCGGTGCAAGAAAATCGTCGCAGGGCTCTGAGTGCCCTTGGAGTGGACGCGCGCTACCATGCAAATCTCATTGTGCCGAATCAGGTACACGGCACGAACGTTTGTGTAGTGCGCAAGAATACACCTTCTGCTCTTGACGCACTTCGTCAAGAGATACGTGCAGGCTGTGATGCGGTGGTGTGTGGTGTACCAGGGGTGCCCGTCATGCTCTGCTTTGCCGATTGTGTACCAGTTGTGCTTGTGGCTCCCCGTGCGTTTGCAGTGATTCATTCTGGCTGGCGCGGAACACGTGCGCGCATAGCCGCTCGCGCGCTCGACGTTTTGTGTCGCGAGGCAGCTGTTGCTCCTGTAGACGTTATGTGTGCTATTGGTCCTCATATAGCGGGGAGTAGCTACGAGGTCTCGGATGAGTTGCTCGAACAATTCGTGGATGCCTTTGGCGAAGGCGTGCGATATGTCGAGGGCGCACAACGTTCCCAAGATGCAGCGCGTCCCTCGCACAAGCGTCCTTCACATCAGCCTCCCTCGCATAAGCTGGACTTGGCAGAAGCAGTACGCATAGCATTGCAGGACGCTGGCATGCCGCGCACGCAGATCACGACAAGTGATATTTCTACCACGGAGCATATAGACAGGTTTTATTCGTATCGTGCAGAGCGTGGGTGCTGCGGTCGTTTTGCCGCTATGGCGTGGATCGACCCTGTGGTAGTTGGGTCAGCGCTCGCATCCAGCGCTCTCAGCACCTCCAGCGCTCCTATCCAGCGCCCCAGTGCCCTCACGCACGGATAACACGGATACAACAGAGATGATCTAGATGAGCCAACGTGACACCCTTCAGATGAACCAACGCGACACCCATAATGTGAGCCAACATAACGCCTGTCATACGGAACAAGACATCGCCTGCCTTACAGAACAAGACAAGGCCTGCCACGCGAACCATGATAGAGCCCATTACCAAGCTTTTATGAATGAGCGCAGAGTGGACATCATGCAGCGCATTGAGCAGGCAGCAGCGCAGGCGGGTCGCGACGCGCGTAGCATTTTGGTAGAAGCGGTTTCTAAAACGGTGGACATAGAGGAAGTGATCTGCGCTCGTCGTGCTGGTTGGGAGGTTTTTGCCGAAAACCGTCCTCAGGAGCTAGTACGCAAGGTGCACGCAGCGCGCGCGATCGACGAGCTTGCAAAGCTGCGCTTTGATATGATCGGCAACTTGCAGAAGAACAAGATTAATCATGTGTTGGGCGCAGCAGTTCTGATTCATTCGATTTCCTCCCTGCACCTCGCAGAAGCGGTGTCGCGGAGGGCATGTGTGCGCGGGTTCTGCCAGCCCGTATTGCTTGAAATTAACGTATCGGGCGAGCAATCGAAGTCAGGCTTTTCACCTGAGGCGGTGCAAGAAGCTGCTGAGTACCTCGCCCAGCTTGAAGGTATAGACATTCGTGGACTTATGACTATGGCTCCTGCACATAGTTTGGATGCGGCGAGGCGTAGCTTTGCGGGCTTGCGTGAGTTGCGGGATGTCTTGCGCCTGCGTATGGGATTGCCGCTCGACGAGCTCAGTTGCGGTATGAGCGATGATTTTCTAGAGGCTATTGCCGAAGGATCAACAATTGTTCGATTGGGACGGGTAGTATTTAGTCCGGAATACGTACTGGGCTAGCCCAGAAATGGGGATGTACCATGGGATTGCTTGATAATCTTAAGGATCGCTTGGGCATGGGCGATTCTCGTGCCTCCTATTATGAGGACGATTACTACGAAGATGACCCGTACGAACAAGATGCATACGATGACACGTCACACCGCCATGCAGATACGCGCGGCGGCAATGGCGATAAGAAGCGCACGGGCTCTGGACTGCTTGGCAATACACCGCGCCCTGATGCGGAAAGTGTGTCGGTATACACGCGCTCAGGTCGCCCGCTCGGCTCTAACGCTGGCGCAGATCAAAGCTCAGCACCTGCTCAGTATTCACACAATGCTGTTCCTACACCTCCTAATGCGCACAATGCTTCCACGACGGGCTCGTATCCTTCCGTGCCAGCACCTTATGGTGTGCAAGCTGTGCCGGGTGCATCAAGCATGGTGGGTGCTTACGAGCAGGATGTCTACACCGGTACAGCTGGCACCGCTGGTCATGTAGTAACTACCACGCACGCTACCCCTGGTGATATCGGGCTTACCCCCATTCCACGCACCTCTGGCAAGCTTCCACCGTACGTTCTTAAGCCCAAGGAATATGAAGATGTGCAGGTAATGGTAAGCCGTGTGCGTACGAACCAACCGGTGGTACTGGACTTTTCTTCAGCGCGCATGGACACGGCCAAGCGCATCCTTGACTTTGCGTTTGGTTTTGCAACAGGCATGGACGGGGTAATACGCGAGCTCGGCGATCGCTGTTTTGTTGTGTTGCCGCATGCGGTGGAGCTAACGTCTTCCGAGCTTAACAAGCTCAAGAGCGACGGCGTGGTGAAGGAGTAGATTCCATGACACTAAATTCCATGGCAGGATCCTATACCGTGGGTATTATTGGCGGCGGAGCGATGGGCTCAGCCGTTGCTCGTGGTCTTGTGCTCTCAGGTACATATGATGCAAGTGCGGTGTATGTATGTGACCATCACCAAGATAAACTCGATGCCTTGCATGCGGATCTTGGCGTCGTGTGCACGCAGGATGCGGCTGAACTTTTTGCCAAGCAGCCGCATGCGACAATTCTTGCCATTAAGCCGCAAGTGATGGTGGGCTTTGTAAGGGAGTATGCAAAAGAGCTCGTGGCGTCGCTCGTGGTCTCCATCGCTGCGGGTTTGCCCATTGCTACTTTTGAAGAGTTGCTCGAAGGTACACAAGCAACCCAGGCAGCTCAAGCAACA
>CAYTTI010000019.1:7309-12391 GCA_964440675.1 uncultured Coriobacteriaceae bacterium | reverse complement strand
ACCATTGGTGCGAAGTATCTGGCAGCAACCGATCGCTTGCACGGTGTAGATGAAAGCGAAGAGGTCAATGCCTGTACGGTACGAATTACGGTAGATGTTAACGGAAGCGATGAGGACTGGCTCTTCCTCTTCAAAAATGAAACCCACAACCATCCTACAGAAATTGAACCCTTTGGCGGAGCTGCTACCTGTATCGGTGGTGCCATTCGCGATCCACTCTCAGGGCGCAGCTACGTGTACCAAGCCATGCGTATAACGGGTGCTTCAAATCCCTTGGCAGATATATCTGAGACCTTGGAAGGCAGGCTTAGCCAGAGAAAGATCGTGACCACCGCAGCCGATGGCTATTCCTCCTATGGCAACCAGGTAGGCCTTGCAACCGGACAAGTGCACGAGCTGTATCACCCTGGATACCTTGCTAAGCACATGGAACTTGGCGCGGTGGTAGGAGCTACCCCTGCCCGCCATGTACGGCGTGAAGAACCGGTGTGTGGCGATGTTGTTGTGCTGTTAGGCGGGCGCACAGGCCGCGATGGTATAGGAGGTGCCACCGGATCCTCTAAGGCACACAATATCGCATCGCTCGAAAAGGACGGAGCAGAGGTACAAAAGGGTAATGCACTCGTTGAGCGCAAGTTACAACGGCTGTTTCGTCGTGAGGATGCCTGTCAGCTCATCAAGCGCTGTAACGACTTTGGCGCAGGAGGCGTCGCCGTCGCTATTGGAGAGCTCGCCGATGGACTTGACATCAACTTGGATCTCCTACCCAAAAAGTATGAAGGCCTCGATGGAACTGAGCTTGCGATCTCGGAGTCTCAGGAGCGCATGGCCGTCGTACTTGCCCCAGAAGACGTTGATACCTTCTTAAGCTATGCCTACGAGGAAAACCTTGAAGCGAGTCCTGTGGCAACGGTTACCAACACACAACGGCTGCGCATGAGCTGGCGTGGTACCACCATCGTGGACATATCGCGTGAGTTTCTCTCATCCAACGGTGCGCCGAAACACGTACGCGCGCACATACAACAAGCTTCCACCTATCGTCCCCAATGGCAGGGCGCAAGCTTCGCTGAACAAATGACTTCACTGGTAAGCGATATTAATGTTGCATCTAACAAGGGTTTGGCTGAGCGATTCGACTCTACCATTGGTGCGGCAACCGTGCTCATGCCCTTTGGTGGTGCAACACAGCTTACCCCACCTATGGCAATGGTTGCAAAGCTCCCCGTTATAGGTGAGACCACCACCTGTTCGGGCATGGCATGGGGTTATAACCCCTACATAAGCGAGGCACATCCCTATACCGGTGCCTACCTCGCCGTGGTGGAAAGCTTGAGCAAGCTCGTTGCTGCAGGCTTGTACCACAAAGACGCCTATCTAAGCTTCCAAGAGTACTTTGGACGTCTGCGCGATGTGCCCGAGCGCTGGGGTCAGCCAACGGCAGCATTGCTCGGTGCTCTTATGGCACAAAACGACCTGTCGGTGGGCTCCATCGGTGGTAAAGACTCGATGTCGGGTAGCTTTGAGAACCTAGACGTGCCTCCCACGCTGGTAAGCTTTGCGGTAGCCTGCGGCAAGGTGAGCCGCATTATGAGCCCCGAGTTTAAGGCAGCACAGCACCAGGTCGCAGCCATTGTGCCCGCCTACCAAGCAGACGGCATAACCCCTGAGCCCCAGGCATTGATCGCGGCAATGGAGCTTGTCGAGCACCTTATCGACGACGGCAGTGTGTGCGCCGTAGCCACCCCAGGATACGGCGGTCCTGCAGAGGCTCTCTTTAAGATGTGCGTGGGCAATCACATTGGCATCAAAGTGTCTCACTCCTACGATGCTTCGGCACTGCTCTCTCACGCCTATGGCAGCTTTATCGTTGAGCTTACTGACACTGCACACATCCCTCATACAAACGAAGATCTCACCGTGGCCTACTTGGGAGAAACGACTGAGGCCTACGTATTCGACGCCTGCAACGAACAGATAGATCTCAGCAAGCTGCAAGAGGCATGGGAGGCACGCTTGGAGCCTGTCTATCCGTATCGCTCGCAAGGAGTCTCTGTTCAAACCATATCGAGTAGTGCCCCCACACATACACGCAGGAGCGCCCCTGTTGCGCGTCCACGGGTGCTCATTCCAGTATTTCCTGGTAACAACTGCGAATACGACACTGCCCAAGCCTTTGAGCGAGCAGGAGCGATTCCGCATGTGTTTGTGGTTAATAACCTCACACCGCAGGCGGTGGCCGAGTCCTGTGCCCAACTTGCACGTGAAATCAGCAAAAGTCAAATCGTTATGATTCCAGGAGGCTTTTCGGGAGGCGATGAGCCGGATGGCTCGGCAAAGTTCATTACTGCCTTTTTCCGCGCCCCCGAGGTAGAAGAGGCGGTGCATGAGCTTCTCCAAAGCCATGATGGTTTAATGCTTGGCATTTGCAATGGCTTTCAGGCACTCATCAAGCTTGGCCTCGTGCCCTACGGCACAATTCGTCCAATCAATAAGGACTGCCCCACACTAACCCACAACACCATCGGACGCCATCAAAGCCGATTGGTGCACACACGAGTGGCCTCCACCCTGTCCCCCTGGCTCTCGAGATGTGAAGTGGGTGATATACACAGCATTGCGATAAGTCATGGGGAAGGCAGATTTGTCGCCTCCGACACCATGCTGCAAGAGCTCATCGCAAACGGCCAGGTGGCTACCCAATATGTCGATGAGGCGGGGCAGCCTTCCATGTCCTACGACGTGAACCCCAATGGCTCGTGTTTGGCTATTGAGGGCATTAGCTCTGCTGATGGACGCATACTTGGCAAGATGGGTCACTCTGAACGCACAAGTACAGGCACCTTCGCAAATGTTGCTGGAAATCACCTGCAGCCCATCTTCGAGGGAGGAGTACGCTACTTTACCGATTAGGCTTGCTGCTAGCAGCTGGAGCCCTCGCTTGCACATCTGCCGCCTGCTGCTGGTAGCCGGAGTCCTCGCTTGCGCGGCCGTTGCCTGCTAGTAGCTGGAGTCCTCGCTTGCATGCATATCCTGCATATAGTGCCTGCGTACCGCCCCCAAGAAGTACAGCGAGCCGCAGGCACAGCCCAATTCATGGTCGGTACGTGCAGCCTCAAGCATGTCGAGGGCAGCGCTGATACTTGGACATACCCGTGGCTCAAAGCCTGCAGCCTCCCAAGCAGCTGCAAGATCGCGTGCAGGAAGGGAGCGTCCAGAGGGCACATCTATACAGAACACCTTTGAGGTTACGGGTGCCAGCTTGCGAATCATCTCAGGATAGTTTTTATCCTTTAAAACCCCCATCACGAGGGCTGCTTTACGCTCTGGCCACCACGTTTGTAAGGCCTGAGCTAGAACCTCTGCTCCATTGGAATTATGCGCACCATCTATCAGCATAAGGGGCGTACGTTGCAGAATCTCGAGTCGTCCCGGCCACTGTACCTGGGCAAAACCGGTGCGAATATGCTCCTCGGCAATGCTTAAGCCTCGTGCGGACAGTGCTCGCAAGGCAGCAAGCGCTGTAGCAGCGTTTACCACCTGATGTCTCCCAAGCAGGCCAATGTACAGCTGTTCGTAGTCAAACAGCGAGGCGTACTGCCCAAACTCACTCGTAGCCCCCCACACAATATCGTCTGGCTCCACTATCATCAAGTGATCTCTGGCAGCATGTGCTGCCGCCTCAATTTGTGCGCGCGCGGGCTCATGCTGGGGAGCACTCACCACTGTAGAACCTGGCTTGATAATGCCCGCCTTCTCGCGGGCAATTGCGGCAAGATCGTTTCCCAACACCGCTTCGTGGTCGAAATCAATAGGACAGATAACCGCTACGTCGGGTGCATCGATTGCGTTGGTTGCATCCAAACAGCCTCCGAGTCCCACCTCCAACAACACCACATCGCAGGACATCTCAGCAAAGTAGAGCAGGGCAAGTGCGGTAAGTGCCTCAAACTCGGTTGCCTCTACGGCAGGATGTGCATCGATAGCTGCCTGCACACGCTGAGCGAGGCGCTGGTAGTCGCTCGCGGACAGCTCGCATCCTCCCACTCGAATCTGTTCGTTGACGCGCTCGAGAGCAGGAGAGGTAAAGTAACCTACCGTATATCCAGCACACTCAAGTACCTTGCCCATAAAGGCTATGGTGGAGCCCTTGCCATTTGTTCCCGCCACATGCACAGCACGCAAGCCATGCTGAGGGTTGCCAAGACGCTCCAACAGCTGGGTAATGGTCGTAAGACCCAAGTGCATGTGAGGTACGCCCAGCCGTGTAGTGGATGCTGCAGAAGAATTGTGTGACGCAGACGCATGCGCGGCAGTCGAGTGTGTAGCAGGCGAATGTGCGGCAGTCAAGCGTGCTACAGGCGCATTGTGTGGTGAAGCAGAATTATTCATCGATCACACCAATATGGCACGACGCTCACAGCACACAATGTCTACGGCACGGTCGTGTGCTTCTACACAGTCGAGCCATTTCACCAGCTGTGCATCGCGCACAATACCAACGCTTGTACCCGGAAAGTCATACAAAAATCTATCGTAGTAGCCGCCACCATAGCCTATCCGAAAGCCGGCAACGTCAAAGGCAACGCCTGGCACCAGGCACAAGGCTACGCCATCATGAGGGCTCATAGTAGGAAGCTCTGGTGTAGGCTCAAGGATATGATAGGCTCCCTCTTGCAGTTGATCGAAGCTTTCAACACAGTGCCACGAGAGCTGACCCTGTGCCTTGCAGCGTGGAAAGGCAACTTGTTTGCCTTCATCCCACGCCTTCTCTACCAAGGGGCAAATATCCACTTCGCTCCCCGTTGGCATATACGCAAAAATAAGTTCTGCTGCTTGATAGGCAGATAGCTTATGTACCTGCTCCACGATACGAGCATCGCATGCAGCGCGCTCCTCTGGGGATGTGTTATTGCGTGCCGCAAGCATGCGGGCGCGCAGGTCACGTTTGGCTTGTTGTTGCGCTTGAGCGTGTCGTTGTACTTGAGCTTGTTGTTTCGCCCAGACGTGTTGATCCACCCCGGTTTGTTGCTGCACTTGAGCGCGTTGCTGCACTCGCGCTTGTTGTTGTCCGTTCACATG
>CAYTTI010000019.1:0-7209 GCA_964440675.1 uncultured Coriobacteriaceae bacterium | reverse complement strand
TGAGCGCGTTGCTGCACTCGCGCTTGTTGTTGTCCGTTCACATGATCCCGTCCGTTCACATCTTCATGCATTATGCACCCGCCTCCCTATCGCTCATCAATACACTCGGGAGCACGTCTTGGGTAAGCAGCTGATCAAGATCATCTTCCGTAAGCACCGGTACACCCAGCTCGCGTGCCTTGGCAAGCTTTGAGCCCGCAGATGCACCCGCTACCACACAGTTCGTACGCCTAGAAACAGATCCTGTCACCTTTGCACCCAAAGCTTGTAAGGCACTCTTTGCTTCGCTGCGTGTAAAACGCTCAAGGCTTCCCGTCAGCACAAAGGTCAAGCCCGTAAGTGATAGCCTGTGCTCGGCCTGTGCCTGTTCACCTGCCTGCCTCCAGCCATCACCCTGCGCCCGGTCATCGGCCTGCGCCTGTTCAACCTCAAGCACAACTCCTGCGGCTTGCAAGCGCTTCACAATAGCCACGTTGCTTTCGACTGTGAAAAACGAACTCACATGTGTGGCGATTTTTGCCCCCACCCCATCTATTTTGGCAATATCCTGTGGTGTAGCCAGCATCAAGGCATCTATCGTTTTGAAGGATGTAGCCAAGGCCTGAGCAATCGAAGCGCCCACGTTGCGAATACCCAGGCCAAACAAGGCACGGGCTAAACCACGAGAGCGCGATTCGTCAATTTGAGACATCACCTTTGCCGCTACAACCGGCCCCACCACAATATCCTCTCCCTTGAGATTACTGCGCCCTCTCGGGAGCTGTGCAAGCGCCTCCATCGATAGCGAATCGTAAAAGTCGGCAACATCTTGTACGAGCCCTTGGGAAACCAGGCGTCTTATGAGCTCTTGTCCCAATCCATCAATATCCATCGCAGGCCTGCTCGCCCAGTGGATGAGACGCTCGGTTGCCTGTGCGGGGCAGTCTATCGACACACACCTATAGGCAACCTCCCCTTCTTCGTGCACTACCGCAGAGCCACACGAAGGACAGAGGCGCGGCATATGAAAGGCCTTGGCACCTGCGGGACGCAGGGCCGGCACCGACCTCACGACTTCGGGGATAACATCTCCTGCCTTGTGCACCACAATGGTGTCGCCAATGCGTAAGTTTTTGCGCTCAATTTCGTCCTCGTTGTGAAGAGTAGCTCGAGAAATAGTAGAGCCTGCAACACGTACCGGGTCAAACTCCGCAACGGGAGTAAGAACACCGGTACGACCTACCTGTATGCGAATATCCCGCAAAACGGTTTGGCGCTCTTCGGGTGGAAACTTATAGGCAATAGCCCAGCGCGGAGCACGAGCCGTAAACCCGAGTACTGCACGTGCCGCAAAGTCGTCGACTTTCACGACCACGCCGTCAATGTCGTAGTCCAAAGCGTCACGGCGCTCCAGTGCCTGCTCGCAGTAGGCAACAACCTCATCTATCGACGAACAGCACCTATAGTGCGGATTAACTGAAAAGCCACAGTTCTTGAGCCAGTGCAAAAAATCCCACTGCGTCGTCACCGCGACAGAGGTATCGTCGGCCACCGCATATATAAAGGTTTCCAGGTCGCGCTGTGCAGTTACCTGAGGATCTTTTTGGCGCACGCTTCCTGCCGCAGCATTGCGCGGATTAGCGAAGGGCGTATGTCCTGCAGTGTCGGCATCCTCGTTAAGGCGTACAAAGGAGCTGCGTGGCATGTACACCTCACCACGTACCTCAACACGTAATCCCAAACCCTGATTGGCAAGCTGGGCGAGACCCTTAGTTGTAAGCCGATGAGGAATATCGCTAATCGTGAGCGCATTGGCCGTAACGTTTTCTCCCGTGGTGCCATCGCCCCGCGTAGCAGCACGCACTAGCTGTCCGTCGCGGTAGCTCAGGGCAATGCCCATTCCATCGATCTTGAGCTCACAGGTGTAGCGTACCGACGGTATACCAGCGTCTGCCAACATGCTTTCACAGCGCACAAGCCAGTCTTTGAGCTCTGCCAAGTCCATAGCATCATCCATAGAGTACATACGACTTGCATGTTGCACTGGCTCAAACTGCTGACTTACAAAACCACCTATACGCTGGGTATACGACTCGGTGCTCAGCGCTTCTGGATGGTCTTGTTCGAGCTGTATGAGCTCTTGTAAGGTTCTATCGAACTCTGCATCGCTCATGATGGGTCGATCGAGCGCATAGTAGGCATAGGCAGCCTCGTACAGCCTGGTGTTAAGAGCCGCTGCCCGCTCTTGAGGCGAAGGCGCAGGCGTAGGAGAGGGTGCGGATGTAGGAGAAGGCGCAGGCGAAAGCGAAGGCACAGGAGCTATAGGAGCCGCACCTGCTGGAACAGAACTATTCGACGGTAGCTTCATAACCTGCCTCTTTTATGGCCTCAACCAGTGCTGCATCATCTACGGTATCAACAGCTTTAAGGCTTGCTGTGCCCTGTGCCAAATCTACCTGGACGTCTGAAACGCCTTCTACACCTTGCAAGGCCTTGGTCACGTGCATAACGCAATGTTCACACATCATACCCTCTACCTTGAGTGTCTTGTTCATACATATTCCTTTCTCCCGTTCATCTGTTCCTAGCGGTTCGATCTCCTGTGGTTCTATCTCCTGTAGTTCCACCTCTTGAGGTTTCCAGGTGCGCAGACGCAGCGCGTTGCTTACCACAAACACACTCGAGAAGCTCATGGCAGCAGCAGCAATCATGGGGTTGAGATCAATCTGTGCCCAGCTTAAGGCACCTGCCGCAATGGGAATACACAGAGCATTGTAGAAAAGTGCCCAGAACATGTTTTGCTTGATATTACGCAGAGTAGCACGGCTCAGGTCCATCGCGAGGGGCACATCCTGTGGGTTGGAGTGCATAAGCACCATATCGGCAGAATCGATGGCTATATCGGTGCCCGCACCAATCGCCACACCTACGTTTGCCGTAGCTAGAGCCGGCGCATCATTAATCCCATCACCAACCATCGCAACGATGTGGCCATCTTGTTGCAGGGATACCACTACTTCTGCCTTCTGATCGGGGAGCACCTGAGCCACAACCTCATCCACACCAATCTGGCGTGCCACCGCACGAGCAGTCCGCTCTTGATCACCGGTGAGCATGATGGTGTGAATGCCAGCCTGCTTAAGCTGTGCTACTGCCTGCCCACTTGTCTCTTTTACGGCATCTACCACCGCAATGATGCCCAGCAATTCATTGTTATGAGCAAAGTAGAGTGCTGTTTTACCCTGCTCTGCAAGCCGTAGACTTTGCTCATCGAGCTCATGAGTGTCGATACCATACTCCTGCATAAGGCGGAGGTTGCCACCAAGAGCGATGTTGCCTGTGAGCTCTGCAGCGCCATCAAGAGTGGTGCCGTCTGCTGCCTCTGCGGTGTTTCCAAGGGCAGCGCTATCAAGAGCGGTGCTGTCTGCTACCTCTGCAGTGATGCCCCCACCAGGAACTTGCGCAAAGTTCTCTACTCGGTAGGGCGTTTCGTCAAAAGAAGTTTGATCTCCAAGTGCGCAGATAGCCCGCGCAAGAGGATGCTCGCTTTTCTGCTCGAGGGCTACGGCGAGCTCAACAAGCTCAGCCTGGGTGTGGTTGCGTGTGGGAATCACGTCACTTACCTTGGGCTTGCCTTGAGTAAGGGTCCCTGTCTTGTCGAACACAACCGTATCGACTGCACAGGCGCTCTCAAGTGCCTCGGCGCTTTTTACCAAAATGCCAGCTCGTGCACCACGCCCCGTCCCCACCATAATGGCGGTAGGTGTTGCGAGGCCTAAGGCGCAGGGACAGCTAATAACCAACACGCTCACGGCATGGTTTAAGGCAACGCCGAAGTCGGAGGTGAGCACCAGCCACACAGCAAAGCTACCCGCCGCGATAGCCATAACAACGGGAACAAACACGCCGGCAATGCGATCTGCCATGCGCTCGATAGGAGCCTTAGAACTGGTAGCTTCATCTACCAAACGGATAATCTGAGCAAGCGTAGTATCGCTTCCTACATGGGTGGCCTCCATAGCAAACCAACCCGAAGCAACTATTGTGCCGCAGCTCACGGTATCTGCTGCCGTCTTGTCGACGGGAATAGCCTCGCCGGTGAGCGCAGACTCGTCGATAGTAGCCTGACCTTCCACAAGGCGTCCATCCACGGGAACCGACTCTCCCGCTCGTACTATGACAGTGTCACCCACCCGCACTTCTTCGGTAGGGATTTCTACCTCGGCATTGTTCCGGCGAATACGAGCTCGCGCAGGAGATAAATCCATAAGGGCAGTAATGGCTGACGTTGTGCGCCTTTTAGCTCGTGCCTCAAAGAATTTACCCAGGGTAATGAGAGCTACAATGACCCCCGCACCCTCAAAATAGAGCTCGTGTAGATAGGCATGGGCAAGCTCAACTTCGCCCATACCCAAAAGCGCCAACATCTGGTATAAGCTCGCCAAGCTGTAAAACACACTGGCACCCGAGCCCAGCGCCACCAGTGAGTCCATGGTGGGGGCTCCATGCACGAGTGCTCGAAATCCAGATACAAAGTAAGCAGCATTCACCACAAGAATAGGGATAAGTAGCAGCAGTTGGGTAAGGCCCACCACTGCCATATTGTGCATACCCACAAAGACAGAAGGTAGGGGCCAACCCATCATGTGTCCCATACTGAGATAAAACAGCGGCACCGCAAAGATGGCTGAAACGATGAGGCGAAACTGCATGTTGGCAGTCTGCGCCTGCGCCATATCTGTCGGAAGAGGTACCTCTAAAGCGGCCTGCGCTGTATCGACGTGTACGAAAGCTGAATACCCTGCCTTGCCCACCGCATCAACGACGGCATCGATCGCTGCTTGCCCGCCCTCAAGCCTTACTTCCATTGAGTTTTTCAAGAGGTTAACCTCTGCGCTTTGTACGCCGTTAACCTTGCGCGCAGCCTCTGCTACGCGAGAGGCACAGGCAGCGCAGGTCATTCCTCCTATATCAAATTTCATGCGCTTACTCATACGCACTCCTATCTAAACAGCAGTTATCTGAACAACGGTTATCTGAACACCGATTCAATATGGGTGGGCCTTTGGGTTGCATGAGCAATGTAACTACAGAGGCATTGGAATTACCCAAAGGTTTTAAGGAGATCCATAACCTCATCTATGACTTCGGTATCACCTGCCTGAATACGCTCAATAACACAGCTGCGCAAGTGATCACGCATAACAACACGACTGGTTGCCGATACCGCTTTTTCAACGGCTGCCAGCTGTGTGAGTACCTCGACGCAATAGCGATCCTCTTGCACCATGGTGCGCACGCCTTGTAGCTGCCCCACAATGCGGTTGATGCGCTTAGTGATATCGCGTTTAAGCTCTTCTGTGCGCGGCGTATGTTTGAGCGCATAGGAACAATGCTTCTGTACTGGCATGAATAACCCCTCAACGTTAATACTCCGAATGATCACTCCATACATCTAAGATTAATACCCCCTAGGGGTATAGCTTAGCCAAAAGCATACGTAAGAACTGATAACTTAATGTGAGACCCCCTGTTGGTTATAAGCCAACAGGGGGTCTCGTCGTCTTTCAATAGCAATGGAGGGTCTCGTCGTCTTCCTATGGATTCAATGGAGGATTGTGCTCATCCCCTCAATGAAGGGCTGCGCCTACCTCTACAACCTCATCTCTGAACCTACGGCCTTATTCTACCGCCCCATCACCCATCAATTCCGTTCGCACTTCATCGCTGCGTTCGCGCTTAATCACTCCCAAACCAGTCCTGCCAGTTGTCCGACGAAGAATCCGTTGCCGTGGAGGTATTGGCATCCGAGCCAAGCACCACTTCTACTTCTACCTCGGTATTCGACCGCCACACGGTAAGTGTTACCGTTTCACCTACTTCATGGGAACGAATGGCAAGAATGAGGGCATCGGCACTCGAAACACTCTCGCCATTCACGGCGGTTACGACATCGCCCTGCTGAATCCCGGCTTCATCCGCCGGGCCACCAGAAACCACACTGGCTACATACGCACCCTGTAGGTAGGTATCCTCAGAAGTTGCAACGTTAGAAACGGTTTGAACCGATACACCAATGTAGGCGTGCTCCACCGTCTCACCCGCAATTATGGTGTCTGCAACACTCATGGCATAGTTACCAGGAATTGCAAAGGCAACACCAGCGCTGGAACCACTCCCATCTGCACTGGCATTGAGTGTTGTAATGCCTACCAGCTGCCCTTCGTCATTAACAAGCGCACCGCCTGAGTTGCCGGGGTTAACTGCTGCATCGGTCTGAATGAGATTGGTATAGAGCGTATTGCCCGAAGAGAGCGTCAGCATGGTGGAGCGGTACAAGGCCGAAACAATACCGGTCGAGACCGACTGCTCCAAGCCATAGGGGTTACCTACCGCCATAACCCAGTCGCCTACAATAAGCTCATCGGAATCACCTTGCTCAATAGGAGTAATTTCTACATCGCCAAAATCGACGTGAATAACCGCAAGGTCGCTCGAAGGATCTGTGCCTACAACTTCGGCTACATAGGTGTCTCCGTTGTAAGACACAGTAATTGAAATTGCATCTTCGATAACATGGTAATTCGTGATAATGTTTCCATCTGTGTCGTAAATGACACCCGAGCCAGCACCTTGATCCTGCACATAGTTAACCGTAATAGCCACAACCGACGGCATGGCCTTCGCAGCAACAGCCTCGGCTGTTGTCGTATCTTCCTGCGAAGTAATGATTTCGATAGACTGCGTGTACTGCGACGAACTGGAACTTGAGCTAGAAGATGAGCTTGAGCTCGTATCTACTGACAGCAGACCAAACGACCAGCAGACAACGACCACAATGAGCGCCCCAAAAGCTGAACAAAGCAGCCCCAGTCCGATCGTGCCAGCCGCACTCAAACCACGCTTCTGGGACTTCTTAGGCTTTTTGGACTTCTTTGACTTGTCGTCGTTTTCATCAAAGCCCCCGTGGACGTCACCTCGAGCCTGCGAGGTAGCGTACTCTGCCTCGCTTTGGTATTCTGTCTCGCTGTGCTGCATGTATGGTTGCCAGTAAGACTGCGATTCTGCATGGGTATCCGTATCCCACTGCGCATCCGTCTCCCACTGTGCACCCGCATCCCACTGCGATGACGAACCAGCTGATGTTGATCTGTCCTCCTGCGGGTTCTCGTGCGAACCTTCTTCGTACTCAGACATATGCGTCCCCTTCCAGCACAAAGCAGGCAGCAG
>CAYTTI010000018.1:0-12508 GCA_964440675.1 uncultured Coriobacteriaceae bacterium | reverse complement strand
CTCCAAAGGGGAAGAAGGCATCCGACCCTAAGGCAACGTCTGTTTGTGTGGCAAGCCACGCTTTCTTTTCATCGGCTGTGAGCACTTCCGGGCGCTCACGGAACCACTTTTGCCACTCTCCATCAGCAAGCACATCCATGTACTCATTGGATATGTATACATCGATCGCGTTGTCGCGGTTGGGACGTCGAATGTCTTGCACAAAGGGAAGTCCGAGCACCCTGGGATGCTGGCGCAGGTACCAGGTATCTGCCTTGTTGCCCGCAAGGCGCGTACAGTGTACGCGGCTTTGTTGGCCGGCACCCACACCGATTGTCTGACCGTTTTTTACATAACACACCGAGTTTGACTGCGTGTACTTAAGGGTTATGAGGGAGATAAGAAGGTCACGCGCGGCATGGGCGGGGATGTCTTTGTTCTTGGTAACAACGTTTGTAAGCATGTCATGAGTAATGCTTAGGCTATTGTGACCTTGCTCAAAGGTAATGCCAAAGACATCCTTGCGCTCAGTTGGCGCAGGCGTGTAGTGAGGATCAATTTGGATGACGTTGTAATTGCCACCCTTTTTTGCACGCAGAATTTGAAGGGCAGCATCGGTATACGCAGGAGCAATAACGCCGTCCGAAACTTCGTGCTTAAGGTAGAGCGCGGTACGCGCATCGCAGGTGTGGGAGAGTGCCGCCCAGTCTCCATAGGAGCTCATACGATCCGCTCCTCGCGCACGGATGTATGCGCAAGCAATAGGTGAGAGCTCGCCTTCGTCATCTACAAAGTACAGCTCTCGCTCGGTATCGGTAAGTGGCAAGCTCACGGCAGCGCCGGCAGGAGATACATGCTTAAAGGACGAGGCAGCAGGAAGCCCGGTTGCCTCTGCCAGTTCCCGTACGAGCTGCCAAGCGTTCAGGGCGTCCAAGAAGTTAATATAGCCAGGCCTTCCCGAAAGAACCTGGACAGGCAGATCTGAGCTGTCGCACATAAAAATGCGTGCAGGAGTTTGGTTGGGATTACATCCGTATTTCAGTGTGAACTCTTGCATGTGAGCCCTCCCATGTTTTCAATTGGCTTTTAGCCCTGTGTATACATCTACCGTTTTGTGATGCGCTTGCTAGTCCCCGAGCTGTTTGTTGTACAGGGTAACTTTGCCGTCTACAGAGGCATAGAGCGATATTTTGTTTTCTGGGTTGAGTGCCTCCCACAGCTCATCAGGGTGGGGCAACTCAACAGGTATTGGCTCGCCACAAAAGGAGGGAAGGGGATCGCCGTCGTGTAGATAGGTGCTCAAGAAATAGCCAACGCTCGGCTTGCACTTCTCGTAGTAGAAAAACTCACGAACACAGGCGTCTGAACTCGGCTCCTGACGTTTCACAATGGACATCTCAAAAGAGTCGTCCGCATGGAGCACAGCAGAAATCCGAGGGGTGTAGTTAGGAGCATCGGGCTCATAGCTGCGGGTCATGCAAGCGGCACGCATATCGCCCGCCTCTACAATGGTGTCCGTTTGGTCCCCATTGCTTACTACCAAGGCATCGCCCATACGACGTACCGGATGGTAGATGATAAGACTGGGGTCTTCAAGCAGCGCTGCATCAAAAACCTCGGTGCGAATACCGTCATCGGTTGCAACAAAAATACGATTTCTGCTATTCGCACTCCTGCCCATGATGAAGTAGTACACCGTGTGATATCCAACAACAATTCCTCGGCCTGGGTAGGGATTATCTCGCAAGAGTTGGCACAGGTTTTGCATCAACTGCCCCTTTCCAAATTAGGAATCGTAGTCACTGCCTAGCACGACAATAACATCTACCCTCGTATCATAGGTTCCATCATTTTCAGTGTAGGTGTATGAGCCGCCGAGCGCTTCTGCTACCGCTGCTGCCTTTGATGCGCCACTCGAGCCATTGTAGTAAATCACGGTGGTGGAGTTTGTGAATGAGGTGTTACCGGCAGAAGTGGAAAATCCGAGCGTGGACAACTCATTGGCAACCTCTGTGGCAAGACCTTGTGTTTCCGTAGCGTTAAGCACCACTACACTGCCGGAGTAGTCGAGTTCGTCCGTACCGAGCTCGTCGACACTTGTTATACCAAGTGAGGCTGCAATACCTGCGGTGAAGTCATCCGAGGAGTCCTCATAGGGAGGCAGGCCGCTGTCCACCCGCTCCATCATTTCAGCCCACGCATCCTCATCGACAATGTCTTGCCATACGTCATCGACGTACTCCGAGCTTACGGGGCACTGGCCGGAGTACATACTTTCACTGGCATCAAAATTAAGGAAGTTGGCGGCAAGACTCGCCAAATCGGCAACGCTCATGTCGGTCGTTACGTAGTCTGCCATAGTAGAGATGGTGCTGGTAATGGTTGTCAGGTCTGATGCGAGCAGCTTCTGAACCACGGCACCAATGAGCATGCGTTGATTGGCTGCACGATAGTAGTCACCTCCGCCGTAGTCGTCGTAGGCGTGACGGCTACGCGCTAAAAGCGAGGCAGTGGTACCGTCGAGCGTTTGTTCACCTGCAGGCAAGTCGAGCCCTGTGTAATCTGGGTCGTACACCGCAACCGGTAGATTTACCGTAACACCGCCCACCTGGTCGACAACGGCAGCAAAACCGTCCATATCAATCTCTGCATAGTGAGAAATATCCACGCCCGCAAAGTCTTCAACCGTCGTAATGGCTAAGGAGGCACCGCCGTAGGCGTACGCAGCATTTATTTTGTCCTCTCCATAGCCTTCTATCTCTACAACGGTGTCACGTGGAATAGAGACGAGGGTAACGAGCTGCTCTCCTGGATCTATGCGACACAAAATAATGGTGTCCGAGCGATAAACTGAGTCACCGCTGGCGTCACGTTCTTCGTTTTCGTCGATACCAAGCAGAAGCGCATAAAACGGCTCGTCGTCTATTGTGTCGGAAAGCACAGCGCGCGTCGTGCTATCCACGCTGCCCGTTAGACGACTGTTAAGATTTAAGGCAAACAAGCCAACAGCCGCACCGCAGGTAGTGAGCAGAATTAAAAAGGCCATGAAAATGGTGCGTACCACCGTGCGTAGACGATTGTGTGCGCGTCGCTTGGCGTAGGTCTGTGCAGCATTGCTGCGCGACAGCGCATACGCAGACGATCCAACGCGAGTACCACCAGATACATAGGCATCCCTTGATGTAAAGGTGTTGTAGCGCGTGTAGTCCACACTTTGCGAGGTCTTATCTTGGGAGGAACGACCAGCTGCCCTGTCCGATGTTTTATTGCGCCTAAACGCCATACTCCAGCCTCTCGTAATGGCTTCACACACCCATTATGTCCAGCACTGTGTCCCCATATTGTATCTATGCGTGCCGCTCATCAATTGAACATCAGGATAAATTCACGTCATATCAAGGTATGATGAAACACGCGTTCAGCGAAGAAGGGACAATACTCATGTGCGCATTACTGAAGAAACGGGTTCTTAAGGGATTTACTTGGCTGCTCGCAGCTAGTATTGCTGTGGGTTTGTGTGTGAGCATTGCGGCTTGCAGCTCGGAATCGAGTACACAGACAGCGTTGACAGAAGCGGCCGGATCTGAAACATCCGAAACAGCTACCTCTGTGCGCGTGGCATCGCTTACCGGTCCCACCTCTATTGGGCTGGTAGAGATGATGGATCAAGCAGCAGCTGGAGAGCTTGCTGCTGACTACGAATTCACGATTGCCAGTGTGGCTGATGAGGTAACGACAGGCCTTATCCAGGGGGAGTTGGACATTGCGCTCTTGCCCGCTAACACCGCCTCTGTTGTATACAACCGTACAGAGGGTGGGATTTCCGTTATTAGTATCAATACCCTAGGCGTTCTGTACGTGGTAACGGGCGACGAATCGGTGAACTCCTTAGCTGATCTTGCAGGGAAAACTATCTATACCACTGGCAAAGGCACTACGCCGGAATATGCCTTGAACTATGTGCTTGAACAAAGTGGCCTTGCCGATCAAGTAACGGTTGAGTTTCGTAGTGAATCAACCGAGCTTGCTGCTATCTTGAACGAGGATCCCTCCGCTATCTGCTTGTTGCCAGAGCCCTTTGCAACGGCGACACTCACGTCGAATGACTCGCTACGTCGTGTTGTGAGTCTTACTGATGAGTGGGATAGCATTCAAGGTGAGGATGGATCGGCTTTAGTTACTGGTGTAACGGTGGTACGCACCGAGTTCCTAGAGGAAAACCCCGAGCTTGTTGCCAGCTTCTTAGAAGCACAGCAGGCCTCGGTGAGCTATGTTAATGACAATCCTGAAGAAGCTGGCCAGCTCGTGGCTGAAGCAGGCATCATCGACAGTCCAACTGTTGCCGCCAGTGCGATCCCCAACTGTAGCCTGGTGTGTATTACCGGAGAAGAGATGCAGACAAAACTTGAGGGCTACCTGCAGGTTCTTTTCGACCAGGATGCCTCTTCGGTAGGGGGTGCTCTGCCAGCCGCTGACTTTTATGTAACCAGCTAGAGCGCTAGAGCAGCTTTTCGCTAGAGCAGCTTCTCGCTAGAGCACCGGAGCGACTTCTTGCTAGAGCAGCTTCTCGAGACATACGAGATCTACGTACTTTATGCCGTTAAAGGTTACCGGGATAGTTGATACCTCGGTGTACTCAAGGTGTGCGTACATGGCGCGTGCGCGGGCATTGCGTGCGTTGGTGTCGATGCGCAAGCACGTACATCCTGTATCGCGCGCCATATTTTCGTAATAGTTTATTAAGCTGCGCGCGAAGCCACGACCTTCATAGTTGGGGTGCACCGCGAGTGTGTGCAGCACCAATACCTCTTCGTCACGAGCAGGGAGCTTCCAGGCCGCTTGCTCGTAGCCAGGTGGCTGTATGTGGTTGATGATGGCCGCCGCCACAACACTGTCGTTGTGTAGCAGTACGTATAAGTCGCTGCGCTCGAGCGCGTCTTGTGCCGTGTGCCGTGTGGGGTAGACATCAGGCTGCCAGCCAATAACAACCTTGCCTTTGGACTCTTGCTCATGAATACAGGTATAGATACCTTCGATGTCATCTATATCTGCGGCAGTTGCTTTTCTTATGTACGTAGGTATCGACATCATACGTAGTCCTATTGGGTGTGTGATTCAAGATGCTCAAGGATGAACTGGGCAGCGATCTGACAGGTGCGCTCGTCTGCCTCTTTGGTGCGTGAAGCCATATGGGGCGTTAACAGAAAGTTGTCAAGCTTGAGTAAGGGGGTATCGGCAGCTGGAGGCTCAGAGGAGAAGGTATCGAAGCAAGCAGAGCGTATAGTACGATGCCTGAGGGCATCATACAACGCTGCTTCATCTACGACACCTCCGCGCGCGCAGTTTACAATGCAGGCGTTGCTGCGCATCTTGGCAATTTCAGGAGCGCCGATGAGGTTGCGGGTGCTGTCGAGTAAAGGAACGTGCAGCGAGATATAGTCAGCGGTCTCGAGGATTTCGTCGAAGTCTGCAATATGCGCTCCGTGTTGAGCAGCCACTTCTTCTCCAATGGGCGCGATGTCGCAAGCCAAAACATGCATGCCGATGGCACTACACAGTTGTGAAAGCAGCTTGCCTATAGCTCCAAAACCAATAATACCGATGGTCTTTCCTGCAACCTCAAAGGTAGCACGCCGATCCCAGCCGCCATCATCCTTTACGTTGCGCAGCGAGGGGAAAAGCAACTTGGCATCACATAGGATGAGGGCGAGGGTATGTTCTGCGACCGAAAGTGAGTTTGATCCAACCGTGCGTCCGACTGCGATGTTGTGTGCCTCACACCACGAAAGATCGATGTTATCAATTCCCACACCGTACTTACAGATGGCCTTGAGCTTAGGAAGCTGTTCGAGCACCGGTCGGCTCATGTCGTCCACGCCCACAATAATGCCATCAGCGTCACGTGCCTTATCCAAAAAAGTTGCGGCATCGTAGACCTGTCCGGTGTTGTTGTAGTCGACAGTGAAGCCGAGTGCGCGCATGCGTTGAATTTCTTTTTGGCCACTGGTGGCAAATCCTCGCGGAGTAATGAGCACGTGCATAAAGAGCACTTCCTTTCTCGTGATCTCAGAAGTCATTGTAGATCTGAGTGCATTCATTATATGCGTCTGTGTGCCTGTGCCTGTGCGTGCCATATAATTTGTTATATAAAGGTATGTAGGCAAATAAAGATATGCAAGAGGAGTGCATTATGCGCGTCATTATTAATGCAGATGATCTTGGCTTAACGCATGAAGCAAATATGGGGGTGTGTGCAGCATTTGAACGAGGTCTATGTACTCAAGCAACCCTGGTGGTGAACTCAGATTATTCTGAGGAGGCTGCTCAGATGGCGCACGAACATAAGTTTGCCGATCGAGTGGGACTCCACCTCAACCTCTCTTCAAACAAAGCGCTGTCTGCGTCTATTCGTAAGTTCAAAAAGTATGTACATGCACAAGACGAGCTCCATTACATTCCCTTGTTTATGCAGAGCGATACCTATGGGGTGTCACCGCTTGTTACCTACATCAATGAGTATGATTCGGACGACTTCGCAGCAGAGGTAGAGGCTGTGCGCGAGGAAATTGATGCGCAGATACAACGCTTCCAGGAGTTGGGATTTAGGCTGTCTCATGTCGATTCCCATAACAATGTGTTGGTTGATCTACCGGTGTGGCTTGCTGCCCGTCCTGCGTTTGAGGCCTCTGGTTTCAAAACCATGCGCTGTACCTTTGACAGCTTTATCACCGACGATATGTATAACCAAGCATATGCTCTATGGCTCGTAGAACAGCGGGCGGAGGCTGGCCTTGTGTGCACACGCTATAGCTCAAGTGTCCAGCGTTACCTTAAGCGGCGCGATCACATATCTTCTGTTTGGTTTGCTCCAGGTGAGCCCATCGAAATCTATGTACATCCGGTTGTGCAAGACGGAGCGTTACTCGACAACTTTACGGGTGGAATTGAGCTTGCCAAAAATGTTGGCGAACTCGATGGTATAGAACGTACAAGCCACTTCGAGCTGTGGCATGCACATGTACTGTTCGACGGATAAGGAGCTACTGTTGAGCGGATCTGAAGCCGCAATTTACACCGCGCACAGTACAATGCAAATCGTGTGACATTTCGTATGTAAGGAGGAATTCATGGCAGTTGAGAATCCCGTACCAGGCACCAACGGTGACGTGTACATTCCCATGGATCAGCGCTCAGGTGAGCCGTCCATTGTTTATTTCACACGTGATTTGTCGCCAGCAGGCTTAAAGGCAGCCTACGAGAAGGTTAATGCCAATATTGGCAAGGACAAGCTTGCTATTAAGCTTCATACCGGTGAGCCTCATGGTCCCAACATTATTCCGCCTGCATGGATTAAGGAGTTTTTGGCAGATGAGTGCCCTGATGCTCGCATTATCGAAACGAATACGCTGTATTATGGCGAGCGCTACTCCACGCCCGACCACCGCAAAACACTCGAGGTAAATGGTTGGACCGACTTTACCGAGGTAGACATTACCGACACCGACGATCACTGTGCTGAGCTGCCAGTAGTAGGTGGCAAGTGGTGCGACCATATCAGCGTTGGTTACAACATGCTTAACTACGACAACCTTATTGTGCTTACGCACTTTAAGGGGCACGCTGCAGGTGGCTTTGGTGGCTCAAACAAAAACATCGGTATTGGATGCGCGTCGGGTCATGTTGGCAAACAGTGGATTCACTCAGGAGATACGGGCACCATGTGGGGATATGCAGAGGAAACCCTCATGGAGCGCATAACAGAGTCCACAAAAGGAACCATCGATTACTTCGGTGAGCACATCACCTACGTCAACGTGATGCGCAATATGTCGGTGGATTGTGACTGTGCGGGTGTTGATGCGGCACCGGTCGTAACTCCCAACGTAGGTATCCTGTCCTCTACCGACATCTGTGCTGTTGACACTGCCTGTGTTGACATTGTGTGGGCGATGAAGGATGAAGAGAATCACGATCTTAAGGAACGCATTCAAAGTCGTCATGGCTTGCGCCAGCTTAGCTATATGCAGGAACTTGGTATGGGATCGATGACCTATACCTTGCTCGACATTGACAACAATTGCAACGAAATCAGCCCTGCCGATGCTGCGAGTGGATTGCTTCCGTTTGCTGGATAAGTACGGGACTGTGGTGTGCGATTTTGTGGACGAAGAGGGTAGAATTACAAACCAGCACCTTTATAACGGCTGTTCAGTATCTGTGAGCCTGGATGAACTACAAGCAAAGGAGAATAGTATGCCAACTGCTGCAACCAATGGCGATGTGTATGTTCCGATGAGCGAGCGCACGGGCGATATAGCAACCGTGTACTTCACCCGTGATCTTACCCCTCAGGGTCTTGAGAAGGCGTACGAGCAGGTTAATGCGAAGATCGGACAGGATAAGGTGGCTGTCAAGCTGCATACTGGTGAGCCCAACGGTCCTAATATCATTCCTTCTTCATGGATCAAGGAGTTTGTAGCCGACGAGTGCCCCGGTGCCACCATTGTTGAGACGAATACGTACTATGAGGGTGAGCGCTACACCACCGAACAGCACCTGGAGACACTCAAGATTAACGGCTGGGATTTCTGTCCGGTAGACATCACCGATGCCGAAGGTACTGCAACACTTCCGGTTGCTGGCTACAAGTGGATTCCTGAAATTACGATTGGTAAGAATCTGCTCAACTACGATAGCCTTATTGTGCTCACGCACTTCAAGGGTCACCCGCAGGGCGGTTTTGGCGGTTCCAATAAGAATATCGGCATTGGGTGTGCCGATGGTCGTATTGGCAAGAAGGATATCCACTCTGCCGAGACGGGTGAGCAGTGGGGTGTCCTGGACGAAGAGCTTATGGAGCGTATCACTGAGTCTACCAAGGGTACTATCGATTACTTCGGTGAGCACATCACCTACGTCAACGTAATGCGCAACATGTCGGTAGACTGCGACTGCCTTGGTGTTAGTGCAGCGCCGGTCGTAACTCCCAACGTAGGTATCCTGTCCTCCACCGACATTTGCGCGGTTGATACTGCCTGTGTTGACATTGTGTGGGCGATGACTGAGGAAGAAAATCACGACCTCAAAGAGCGTATTCAGAGTCGTCATGGCTTGCGTCAGTTGAGTTATATGCAGGAGATGGGCATGGGCAGCATGCGCTATAAGATCATCGATTTAGACAACGATGGCAAGGAGATTACTGCTGCCGAGGCCGCGCAAGGTCTCAAGCCATTCGAGGGATAAACAGGGCGGATGATCACCATGGATGACATGATCTCGGTAGCGCGCAGAATGAAATTGACAAGCTCGCATATGGCTTCGACACCGCACGAAGCACGCAATGCGGCGCTTGCCAGTATGCACGATGCCTTGCTCGACCACCGCGAGGAGATCTTTGCGGCCAACGCAGAAGATCTTACAGCGGCAAAGCAAGCAAATATTTCACCTGCCGTTATCAGTAGACTGCGCTTTGATGATCATAAGCTGGTAGATGTTTGTGCTGGTATAAGCACTTTAATTGAGATTGATGACCCCGTAGGGCGCGTGTTGCTCTGCAGAGAGCTGGACGAAAACCTCGTGCTTACACGCAAGAGCTGTCCTATTGGCGTTATCGGGGTCATCTTTGAGGCACGGCCTGATGCCATGGTGCAAATTGCCTCGCTATGCGTAAAGAGTGGTAACTGCGCAATCTTAAAGGGTGGCTCGGAAACAACTGCGACCAACCGTGCGCTCTTCCACATTATGCATGAGGCTGTGTGCACCGCCGGTCTTCCCGATACGTGCATGTATCAGGTAGAAGTACGCTCAGAAATCTCGGAATTGCTCAACTGTGAAGAGTCGGTCGACCTACTCATCCCACGTGGTTCCAATACATTCGTGCGCTACATCATGGAAAACACGAAGATTCCCGTATTGGGACATGCCGATGGCGTGTGTCATATGTATATCGATAAGGCAGCCGACCCAAACAAGGTTCTGCCGCTGGTGGTTGATGCAAAAACACAGTACGCGGCGGCTTGTAATGCAATAGAGACCATCTTGGTACACCAAGATATTGCGCCAAGCATTGTGCCGCCTATGGTGGATGCACTCAAAAGAGCCAATGTTGAGGTGCGTGGCGACGAAACTGTGTGCTCGCTTGCCTCCTGCAAATGTGCAACAGATACCGACTGGGACACGGAATACCTCGCCTACGTTGTATCGGTGCGTGTGGTTGAGAACATTACTGAGGCAATCGAGCACATCAACGTGCATGGATCGCATCACACCGATGCTATTGTTACCGAAGATGACGCGGCGGCTGCAACCTTTATGCAACTTGTTGACTCATCTGGTGTGTACCACAATGCTTCAACGCGCTTTGCCGATGGCTTTAGGTATGGCTTTGGTGCGGAAGTGGGCATCTCAACGAGCAAAATTCATGCACGCGGCCCCGTGGGTCTTGACGGTCTCGTTACCTATAAGTACGAGCTGCGAGGAACTGGCCACATTGTAGGAGACTACGCAGACGGCACACGTAGCTTCCATTTCCGCGATCTGGTTTAATCTGCAAGGGCTAGGCGGCCGCTAGTCCGAAAGGGTCACTGAAAGGATCAGGCGGCCGCTAGTCCGAAGCTAGTCCGAAAGAACCAAGCGGTCGCTTTCGATGCTGAAACGCTCGAGCAGATCATTTACTGAGAGACTCTGCTTCTCCTTGCCAGCAAAGTCGGCAACGATGATGCCTGCGTCCATCATGATGAGGCGGTTTCCAAATTCGATGGCGTTACGCATGTTGTGCGTAACCATGAGCGTGGTAAGTTTGTCGCGCCGTATGATTTCATCGGTAAGCTGGAGCACCTTATTGGCTGTTTTGGGGTCGAGTGCAGCGGTGTGCTCATCGAGTAAGAGCAGTTCTGGCTTGGTGAGCGTCGCCATCAGCAGGGTAAGGGCTTGGCGCTGGCCTCCCGAAAGCAGACCAACCTTGGTGGTCATGCGGTCTTCAAGGCCGAGTCCTAAACTTGCCAACTTCTCGCGGTAGGCCTCACGCTCTTGTGCGCTAATGCCCGGGCGCAGGCTGCGTCCCTTGCCACGACGCAGGGCAAGCGCTAAGTTCTCTTCGATTCCCATGGTGGCAGCAGTTCCCATCATGGGATCCTGAAAGACCCTGCCCAAATATCGGGCGCGCTTGTGCTCGGGCAGGTTTGTGATGTCGATACCGTCGAGTTCCACCCTGCCCTCATCTGGGGTAAAAACACCTGCAATGAGGTTGAGCAGAGTCGATTTTCCGGCACCATTACCACCAATAATGGTTACAAAGTCTCCGTCTTTCAGCGTGAGGCTAAGGTTGTTCACCGCGCGTTTTTCGTTTACGGTGCCTGTGTTGAAGGTTTTGGAGACGCCTGTGAGCTTAAGCACGGGGCTCACCGCCCTCTCGAGATTGTGGAAGTGCTTTCGGTTTGCCGTGGAAGTACTTGCCCTTCCAATAAGGAATTGCCAAGAACAGGGCAACTACGATTGCCGAGAATAACTTGAGGTCGTTGGAGTTAAGTCCCAATGTCAGCACAATTTGAATGACGATGTAATAAATAACTGCACCAATAGATACCGAGAGCAATTTTAGGGCGAAGTTCGTAAAGATGCGCGAGAAGATGACATCCCCAATAATGACGGCGGCAAGTCCAATAACAATGGCACCGCGACCCATGTTCACGTCGGCAAAACCTTGGTACTGGGCATACAGAGCGCTTGCCAGAGAGACGATGCCGTTGGAAAGCATCAGGCCAATCACCTTATTGCGATCAACATTGATGCCCTGCGCGCGGCTCATGTGAGGGTTAGCACCGGTTGCACGTATGGAGCAACCCAGCTCGGTACCGAAAAACCAATACAGGAGCGCTATGAGCACCACGGTAATGATAAGCGTGGCAATAATGGGGTTCTCTAGGGTCGTAGCTTTAACGTTGCGCAAAGACACGAGCAGGTCGTAGTTATCTGGATTGATGGCGATGTTCGCCCTGCCCGTCATGATTCTTAGATTTATCGAGTATAGGGAGAGCTGCGTTAAGATGCCTGCGAGGATGGCGGGAATTCCAAATACAGTGTGCAAAACTCCCGTTACTGCACCTGCGACAAGGCCTGCTAAAAATGCTGCGATAAGTGCAAGCCACAGATTGGTGCCCTCCTGAACCATGAGCACGATACATACGGCACCACCCGTGCACATGGTGCCGTCTACGGTGAGGTCGGCTACATCAAGAACCTTATAGGTGATATACACGCCAATAGCCATGATGCCCCAGATAAGACCCTGGGCTATGGCTCCGGGCAATGCTGAGGAAAAGGTAGAGACGAAGGCCATGCCAGCTCCCTTATGTTTGCCTGTATGTGTTGCAGGGTGCATACAGGCGACGAATTGATCCATACAGTAGGGGTGAACGAGCAAACTCGTTCACCCCGTACAATTCTACCCCTGCTTGAACCAATTACTGTTACGACTCGATAGCACACATACAACATGGTTGAGTCCCAGCAGGCGGGTGCGCAACTACCG
>CAYTTI010000017.1:9254-12549 GCA_964440675.1 uncultured Coriobacteriaceae bacterium | reverse complement strand
CGGAAAATCTAGCCTACTGAAGCTGATGATCCAGCATCTACAGGAAAGCGGGACTCAGACAGAACAAATCGTGGAGATGAACTTCGAGTCCCATGATTTTCGTAACATGAGCTCAGATGAGGTATGGAACTATGTCAATGATAGGGTTGTTCCAGGAAAGCGAATGTACCTGTTCTTTGATGAGCTGCAGCGGATCGCTGCTTGGGAGGACGCGATTAATTCTTTCCGAGTGGACTTAGACTGCGACATATATGTGATCGGCTCCAACGCCTACCTGCTTTCCTCCGAGTACGCAACCTATCTCTCAGGTCGGTACGTTGAGATTAAAATGCTGCCACTTTCCTTTCAGGAATTTTTGAGTTTCTACGACTTTGAGCTGCGAGAAACCAGCAGTGCCCTAGGAGGGACACGCCAACAGGTATTCGACAAAAACGGGGAACGCTATGACCTGCGGGAACTGTTTGATGCTTATATGCGTTTTGGCGGGATGCCTGGAATCGCAGATGTCGGACTGAACCAGGAAAAAGCTTTGTCCCTTCTGGATGGTATCTACTCCACGGTAGTGGTGCGGGATATCTTAGAGCGGGGAAAACGGTGGGGACAACGTCAAATTAGCGACGCTTCGCTTCTGCGTAAGATTGTGCTCTTCCTTGCGGACAATATCGGCAACAGTGTTTCTGTTTCCTCTATTGGCAATACGCTTATGAATGAGGGGCTGCTAGAAGATGGAGAACGAAGAGGCGCACCCAGTACACATACGGTGCAGGCTTATGTCGACGCGCTGCTAAAAAGTTACTTCTTTTATGAGATCAAGCGCTTTGACATCAAAGGCAAGGAGTACCTGCGCACCCTAGGTAAATACTATATCGTCGACATCGGACTGAGGAACTATCTGCTGGGTTTTCGCAATCGAGACAGCGGCCATGCCATTGAGAATGTGGTCTACTTTGAGCTACTTCGCAGAGGCTATGACGTGGCTATCGGAAAGATCGGCAATCAGGAAGTGGACTTTATCGCCACCACTGCCGATGACAAATGCTATATACAGGTAACGGAATCAATGCGCAGCGAGAACGTCCGCAGGCGGGAGCTTGCCCCTCTGCAAAAGGTTCGGGATAACTACGAGAAGATCGTATTATCTCTGGAGCTTGGGCTTGATTCTTCCTATGATGGGATCAAGTCACTAAATCTCATTGACTGGTTGTTGGACGGCTCATGTTAGGTAGAAACGCTGGTATTGAGTAGAAACGCTGTTCTATCATTGAGTAGCAACGCTGTTCTATCGTGGGAGGCACATCATGGCACGGGCGCTTATTTTCTTTGCAGAGGGATTTGAGGAATGCGAAGGACTCATCGTAGTAGACATCTTACGTCGTGCGCAGGTACAGGTAGACATAGCGGCGGTCGCTCATAGCACTACCGTTACCTCATCACACAAGGTGCGTATTGTGTGTGACATGCTTGCCCAAGATGTGGACAGCTCTCTGTACGATGCCGTCATCCTACCCGGTGGTCTTCCTGGTGCAGACAACCTCGAGGCATCCGAGGCTGTTCGTGCTGCCTGCACAGCAATTAACGAAGCCGGAGGGCTCGTGTGCGCAATATGTGCCGCTCCAGGAGTTCTTGCAAGTTTTGGGCTTTTGCAAGGTGAGTCCGCAACGGTATTCCCCGGGCGAGAATCCTATCTCGAGCGCGGTGGCGCACATCCAACGGGCGAGCAAGTGTGCACGGTCAACAACCACATCACCGGACAAGCCCTTGGAGCTGCTATTCCCTTTGCCCTTGAAATTGCTGCTCAACTCGTTGGACAAGAGGTATCTGAAAACATTCGCAACGCCATCGTGTTTCGGGGTTAGTTCATGCCCGAAATCATGCCTAACATGCCTGAAATCATGCCTAACATCATGCCCGAAAAAAGCCTATACCTTATGCGGCACGGTGAGACCACCTTTAATCTCGCACAGCTCTCCCAAGGCTGGTGTGACTCCCCTCTAACCGACCGCGGCATTGAGCAAGCCAAGCTCGCTGCACACTACATGCGAGCGCACAACTTTGCCTTCGACTACTTTGCCTGCTCCACGCAGGAGCGTGCAAGCGATACCCTCGAAATCGTCATGCAAGAGCTCTATGGAGAGATTCGTTCCTACCGGCGTTTCAAGGGTCTTAAGGAAAGCTACTACGGTTTCTTCGAGGCCTCCCCCATTCGACTTCTCGTTGCAGGAATTACGAAAGACGTTGATGCATACGTGCCCTTTGGTGGCGAACCCTACAACGAGCTGCAGGATCGTATGGAAGATACCCTAAGCTATATCATGCAGAAACCTGAGGTGAACTCGGCTCTCGTGGTAAGCCACATGAGAAGCGTCATATCGTTTCTCGAACGCATTACTGGCTACAAGGTAGTTGATGAGCGCGAACTCACCAACTGCTGCATTGCACAGCTCAGCTATAGCGATGAGGCAGGCTTTACCTTTCACACGATCCATCAAACGGGCGGAACCACCATCTTCTATGACTAACAACCTTACGCACTGTGCACGGCCTGAGCCATTTCCTCTACGTACGCACGTACGGGTGCAACACATGCCTCGCCATGCTCGTCGATGATACGCATGACTGCCGATCCAACAATGGCACCATCGGAAAGCCTTGCCATCCGTTGCGCTGTCTCGGGTGAAGAGATACCAAAGCCAACCGCACAGGGCGTATCAGTTGCGTCCTTCACCAGCTTTGTCAGTGCTCCTACATCCTCGGTAATCTCACTGCGCACCCCAGTAACTCCTAATGAGCTCACACAATACACAAAGCCCGTTGCAGTTTGTGCAATGTGGCGCACACGATCATCTGAGGTTGGCGCCACCAGAGGTATAAAGGCAAGCCCCGCCTCTGCACAGGGAATGCGAAATTCTTCGGACTCTTCAAAGGGGACATCGGGAAGGATGAGCCCATCGATGCCCACTTCGGCGGCACGCTCAATAAAGCGCTCCGTACCATAGGAATAGACCACATTTGCATAGGTCATAAACACAAGCGCTACATCACAGCTCCTGCGAATGCGCGCAACCATGTCCATTACGTCATCGGTGGTGATACCTTGCGCACACCCGCGCACATTTGCCTTTTGAATGACCGGGCCTTCCGCCATAGGATCTGAGAAGGGAATCCCCAGCTCAATCAGGTCGACACCGGCATCTGCCATCTCGTACACCAGTTCTTCTGTTGTGCGCAAATTAGGATCTCCGCAGGTTATGAACACCACAAAAGCCTTACCGTTGTGTTCTGCCGTGCCACTGCG
>CAYTTI010000017.1:6198-9154 GCA_964440675.1 uncultured Coriobacteriaceae bacterium | reverse complement strand
AAGGCCTGTGCAATTCTAGTCATGTACATCTTCTCCCCTGTAACGAGCAATGGCAGCAACATCTTTGTCGCCTCGACCAGACAAGGTAATCACTACTACTTGATCGCGTTGCATATGAGGCACCAGTTGCAAGGCATATGCCACGGCGTGAGCGCTCTCAATAGCAGGAATAACACCTTCTGTGCGCGATAGGTATTCAAAGGCTTCCACCGCCTCATCGTCACGTATCGCAACGTATTCCGCACGTCCACAATCGTGCAGGTGGGCGTGCTCCGGCCCAACACCCGGGTAGTCAAGCCCTGCAGAGATTGAATACACCGGGGCAATTTGCCCGTAGTCGTCCTGGCAAAAATAACTCTTCATTCCGTGGAAAATACCTTCGCTGCCACAGCTTATTGTTGCTGCAGTCTTGTCGGTATCCACCCCTTCTCCTGCCGCCTCACAACCAATAAGACGTACTTCTTCGTCTTTGATGAAGTGGTAGAAACTCCCTATGGCGTTAGAGCCACCACCCACACAGGCCACAACGGCATCGGGCAGCCGTCCTTCACACGCGAGTACCTGTTCACGAATTTCTCGACTAATAACCGCCTGGAAATCACGAACCATCGTGGGGAATGGATGGGGGCCCATAACTGAACCCAAGCAGTAGTGGGTATCGTCTATGCGACTCGTCCACTCACGAAAGGTTTCGCTCACCGCATCTTTCAGCGTCCCGGTGCCAGAATCGACCCCGCGCACCTCTGTTCCGAGCAGACGCATGCGGTACACATTGAGTGCTTGGCGCTCCATGTCCTCAACACCCATGTACACCACGCACTCCATATCAAACAGCGCAGCAGCGGTGGCGGTTGCAACACCGTGTTGACCCGCGCCCGTTTCTGCAATAAGGCGGGTCTTGCCCATGCGGCGGGCAAGCAGCGCCTGGCCTAACACGTTGTTGATCTTGTGGGCACCGGTGTGATTTAAGTCCTCACGTTTAAGGTATACCTTAGCCCCACCTAAATCTTCTGTCATGTTCTTGGCGAAGTATAGGCGGCTGGGTCGGTTGGCGTACTCGTTAAAGAGCCTGGTGAGTTCCTCGGTAAAAGCTGGATCTGCCTTGGCTTCTTCGTAGGCCGCTTCAAGCTCGATAACCGCATTCATCAGCGTTTCAGGAATGTATTGTCCCCCATGAATACCAAAGCGACCGCGTGAAAGACGTGACACCTCCATTTTGATTTCCTCCCTACGATTTCATCAGTTCAGGCTTGACTTCATGGCACTGGCCCCGTGGAGCCGGGTTTGTCTAGTTGGCCTCGTGGAGCCTACTTCATGGCTTCATGGCTTCATGGCTTCATGGCTTCATGGCTTCATGGCTTCATGGAGTCAGTTGCCTCATGGCAGCCATAGCCGCGCGCATCTTGTCTGGATCCTTTGTTCCGTTCGTCTCTATACCAGAACTTATATCTATGCCGAAGGGATGCAGCAGCTCAATGGCATATGCAAGGTTTTTAGGAGTAAGGCCACCCGCTAAGAAATAAGGCCTGCGTACCTTCTGTATGAGCGACCAATCAAAGCGCTCACCCGAACCCTTACCGCTATCCAACAGCACGATATCAGCCAAGCTGTGCT
This sequence comes from uncultured Coriobacteriaceae bacterium, assembly GCA_964440675.1. GTDB lineage: Bacteria > Actinomycetota > Coriobacteriia > Coriobacteriales > Atopobiaceae > CADBMC01. The sequence goes on along the minus strand of CAYTTI010000017.1, from coordinate 7,540 downwards.
GTGCGGCATCGACATCGTGAGCACGAGCTATGCAGAACGCCTGCATGATCGCAACCGATACCCGCTCGCGCAACTGCTCGATATACGCTTCGCTTTCCTTGCCGTGCAGCTGCACCACATCGATAACATCTGCCTCCACCAGGCGACAAATGAGATCGAGCGATGCGTCAACAAACACACCAACACGAACAATAGAACTGCTTACTGCGCCTGCGAGTGCTACAAGCTGAGTTTCGTTCAGGCTACGCCGACTCGGTGGATAATCCACGATGAAGCCTACGAGGTCAGGCCGAAGCTCATTAGACAGCGCCACGTCTTGAGCTCGCCTGAGGCCGCAAAACTTCACGAGCGGGTGGTGGTTTGTGCCCAGGCATGGGGCGTGGGCGTGCGAGCAACTTGTGCGCGCATGTGGCTCGGACACGCGCTCCACCAGCGATTGCGGTTCGCGCGCACACCCCGCCAGCAGCTCGCGGGTACACTCCACCAGCAGCTCGCGGGCGTGTTCCTGTCGGGCGCTGTTTTTCTGCTTCATAGCGTACCTCTCAGCTCTGCAAGCTTAGCGCGCTTGTCTTTAGCACGCATGAGCGTTTCCCCTATGAGTACCGCATCTACCTTGGCATGGGCAAGCCGTGCAATATCATCTGCCGTTTGTACCCCCGACTCGCTTACAAACAGACGATCTGCGCCCACCTGACCCCGCAGTTCAGCCGAGTGTCCAAAGTTCACAGCAAAGTCGCGCAAATCCCGGTTGTTTACACCCACAATACGCGCTCCTGCCTCAAGCGCACGAGGAACTTCATCTGCAGTATAGGCCTCAACCAAGCACGACATCCCCAATGAGTGTGCGAGGCCAATGTAGCGCGCAAGCTCATCGTCTGATGCAATCGCCACAATAAGCAGCACCGCCTGTGCCCCGGCAAGTTTTGCTTCGTAAATCATGTACTCATCGACCAGAAAATCCTTACGCATGACAGGAATCGATACGCTACCTGCAATCTGCGCGAGATGTTCAAGCGATCCCTTAAACCACTGAGGCTCGGTTAAGCATGAAATTGCCGCAGCTCCTGCCTCTTCATACTCATGCGCAAAGCGAAGATAGTCGTAATCATCACATATAGCTCCCTTTGAAGGTGAGGCTTGTTTCACCTCGCAGATGAAGGACATGCCAGGCGCAGCTAAGGCTCTCTCAAAGGGAAAGCTAAAGCTCCCATCACGCTCAAGCTCACGTGAAGCCATTGCTTCGGCTTGAACTTTCAGTTCAGCGCGTGGGCGTATAAGTTCGTGCTGTTCTATCCGTTTGCGTGTGGCATCGGCAATGGTAGCAAGAATATTCGTCATGTCA
>CAYTTI010000017.1:0-6098 GCA_964440675.1 uncultured Coriobacteriaceae bacterium | reverse complement strand
TCGTCATGTCAGCCACGCTCATCAAGCTCCTTCTGGGAAACTTCAACGAAACGCTCGAGAGTCGCAAAGGCAGCACCCGATGCTATTTGTTCGCGCGCGAGCTCTACGCCTCCCCGCATATCCTGAACCACACCACCACACATAAGCGCTGCAGCACTGTTGAGAAGAACAGAGGTTAAGCGAGGACCCTGGTCTTTACCCAAGAGAAGCCTGCGGGTAATCTCGGCGTTATGCGCAGGGTTTCCTCCTACAAGATCCGACTTATTGCAACGCTCAAGGCCAAAGTCCTCAGGAGAGATACGCATGGTGCGATAGAAGCCATCACGAATTTCACAGCATGCAGTAGGAGCAGAAGCGCTGATCTCATCCATAACGTCACACCCAAAGACAACAAGTCCGCGCGAAACGCCAAGCTCCACCAAGACCTTTGCCAAGGGTTCTACCAGGTATTCGTCGTATACCCCCAACACAAAGCGTGAAGGCCTTGCCGGATTGGTAAGCGGTCCTAAGATATTGAACACGGTACGAAATCCCAGCTCCCTGCGGATGGAGCCAACATAGCGCATGGCCGGGTGATATTTCTGGGCAAACAGGAAGCATATGCCCACATCTTCAAGTAGACGTTTGCAGAGTACCGGATCTTCGTCGATGTTAACGCCCAGTGCCTCGAGGCAGTCGGCTGCCCCCGACTGAGAGCTCGCGGCACGGTTACCATGCTTTGCCACCTTTACGCCGGCAGATGCGGCAATAATCGCAGCTGTTGTAGAGATGTTGAAGGTATTCGAGCGGTCGCCCCCCGTACCCACAATTTCGAGCACTTCCATCCCGTCATGTGGCACAGGCGTAGCAAACTCCCGCATAGCAGCCGCGCAACCGCTAATTTCATCGATGGTTTCTGCCTTGGTTGATTTGGTAGAAAGTGCTGCTAAAAAGGCAGCATTCTGTGTTGCACTCGTTTTGCCGCCCATGATTTCCGACATCACGGCGTAGGCTTCGTCGTAGCTCAAGTCCTGCTTGCTAACTATTTTTTCAATTGCTTCTTTAATCACCTGGAACTCCTCACCTTCACCTGGTGCTCCTAACCTTCATCTGGTACTCCTCACCTTACAAATCTCTACAAAGTTGGAAAGAATCCTTGTCCCCTCTCTCGTGAGTATCGACTCGGGATGAAATTGCACGCCGTAGGTAGGATCATGGATATGCTCGACAGCCATGACCTCACCTGTGTGTGTATGCGCTGTCACGGAAAGGCAGGCGGGCAGAGTATCTCGCTGAGCGATAAGCGAGTGATACCTGCCTACTGTCATGGGATTCGCTACGCCGGCGAAAAGTGGCGTCTGTGCAAGTTCGAGCGGTTCCTGTGCAAGATCAAGCGGCTTCTGCGCAGGCTTGAGTGGCGTCTGTGCGAGCTCAATCAGTGAGCTTTTACCGTGCATTATTTCAGGTGCCCGTACAATGCGCGCACCATACGCCTCACAGATTGCCTGATGGCCTAGGCAAACCCCTAACAGAGGAACATGACCACTCAGGCGGCGTACCACATCTTCGCATATCCCCGCGTCTTTTGGCCTGCCCGGCCCAGGAGACAGCACGATGCCCTGAGGGTTAAGCTGGGCGATATCTTCAACACGCATGACATCATTGCGCACAACGCGAATATCGGCGTCAAAAACCCCCAGCATTTGCACGAGGTTGTAGACAAAGCTGTCGTAGTTATCAATAAGCACTAACATGGCAGCCCACCCTCACCTGCGCATACCAGCACTAACATGGCAGCCCACCCTCACTTGCACGTACTGCTGCAAGTGCAGCGCGAGCTTTGTTGCGGCACTCGATGTATTCACGACCCGGATCGCTGTCGGCAACAATACCTGCACCCGACTGCACACACACACGATCCCCTCGCTTGTAGGCCATGCGAATGGCAATGCAGGTGTCTAAATTGCCGGTGAGATCGATATAGCCAATTGCACCTCCGTAGATGCCGCGCTGCGAACCCTCAAGTTCTTGAATAAGCTGACATGCTCTGATCTTTGGGGCACCGGAGAGGGTTCCCGCTGGAAGAATGGAATCGATAACGTCAAGTGCATCACAGCGAGCATCCAAGCTGCCTTTCACCGTAGAGCCAAGGTGCATAATGTGGCTAAACTTCAGTACCTCGAGATAGTTCTCCACCTCGACAGAGCCTAACTCGCACACACGACCAAGATCATTGCGGCCTAGATCGACCAGCATGTTATGCTCGGCAAGCTCTTTTTCATCTGCCAGCAGTTCAGCCTCAAGCTGCCGGTCTTCGTCGTGTGTTGCACCACGCGGACGCGATCCTGCAAGCGGATAGGTAAGCAAGGTGTTGTTTTGCAAACGCACTAGAGTCTCAGGGCTCGCCGCTGCAATCTCTATGTCATTTGAACTCATAAACACCATGTACGGTGAGGGATTGGACGCACGCATCAAACGATAGGTGTCAAATAGTGATCCGGCTGCCTTGGCTACCAGCGGGTTAGAGAGCACAATTTGAAACACGTCACCATCGAGAATGTGCTGCTGCGCGGCATGCACCATCACTTCCCACGCATCCTCGGAGAAGTGCGGACTAAAGTCCTGCTCGATGTGGAGAGGCTCAAAGGTGTAGGGGTCGCCCTGCATGAGGACCTGCTGCATGGAATCGAGCGTTGCCGCCGCTTCGTCATAGGATGCTGCAACTTGTGCAGAATTGCCTACGTCAACCAGCGTGATCAGTCCAACACGCTGTGTATAACTGTCAAAGACCACTACCTTGTTAAAAAGCATGAGGTCTACGTCGAGAAAATCGCTGTGAGCAAGCTCGTGGCTGCGTAGACTCGGCTCAGCATACTTAAGATAGTCGTAGGAGAAGTAACCTACGAGTCCCCCACAGAAGGGAGGCATTCCCTCGATGTGCGGAGCACGGTAATCCCTAAGAATCGCACGAAGGGTGTCGGCTGGATGGTCTACCTGAGTTGTTTCGAGTTCATACTTGCCTTGCGCAGTCACACGCCGAATGTGTAGCGTCCCCTGTGAACAGCTTACTTCTAGAATTGGATCGAAGCCCAAAAAGCTATACCGACCACATCGCTCGTCCTGTTCGGCACTTTCCAGCAAGAAACAATGGTTGGATGCAGAGCGCAGCCGGCGCATAGCCTCAATGGGCGTAAGGGTATCGGCAAGTATTTCCCGCATAAGGGGCACACGGGTATACGCAGGATCTGCAGCAAGCTGCTCAACAACATCCAGTGTGGGATACAGAGAGCCGAGCGAAGCAGTATGCGCCATTCCTGGTGGAACAGCGTCCGCGGAATCCGGCACGGCCACATCCGTGTAGCCGAGCGAAGTACCAGCCATGTAACACCTCCCCTCGAAGAGGAAGGGCATAAAAGAAGCCCATCCTCAGCCATATCTGTCAGCCAAGGACGGGCTTGTGCCCGCGGTGCCACCTTGATTCACGGTTACCCGTGCCCTCAACGAGATGCCAACACATCTCTGACAACTCACGCGTGTCAAACGTCGCAGCCTACTTAGCACTCAGCCATTCGGTGCGCCCTCCGCGGCCCATTCAATACCCCGCATTTCGGCCCGGATCTCACCACCCCGGACTCTCTGTACGCGCGCTCATATCTACTTTTCCGCTTCATCGGTTTGTGGTCTCTATTCAATTGTGAACACAGTAGCCAACCCATCCCGATTGTGCAAGCTTGCATGCCGCATTCGTGCGCATCGCTTCACAAAACGGATACATGAAAGGCATGACCCGCGTGGAGCGCACTTAGCCGTGCGCTCCCAAGGATGGGCTGAGCCGCTAGACCCTATGGGCTCTGAGCCAGCCGTTAGGCCTTGTGCGCCTTAAGCCAGCCACTAACGCTAGGCCTTATGAGCTGAGCCACACAATAACACTAGGCCTTGTGGGCTGAGCCGCACAAGTCGATTGCCTTCAGAGCGGCCTCCTTATAGCCCTGCTGCACCACATTGAAGAATCCATAGGTCTTAAAGCCCGTAAGGTCGGCATTCTTCACTGCATTGATCGCCCCATCGTACAGATCGTGGGCGATGTTGAGCTTGTTCGCGCCAAGCTTGCACAGCTTGCGCAAATTATCATCGCCTGTGCCGGATCCACCGTGGATAACCAGAGGCACAGGTACCTTCTCGTGCAGCTCTTGGAGCAAATCAAAGTTGAGCTTGGGCTCTCCCTTGTATACACCGTGTGAGGTACCAACGGCAACGGCAAGGGTATCTACCTCGGCGTTGTTGGAGCTATAGCACAGAAGCGTATAGCCACGTTCACGCAAACCCTGATCAACACCCTTAAGAAGTGGTGGATACACAGGCGAATCATAATCGGGAAGTACAAATCCAATGGTATGAGAACGTTTGGTACGCAGGCTTCGTGCCGCGCTATTAGGGTTATAGCCATACTTATGCACGATAGAGAGAACTCTTTGCTTGGTCTCAGAACCAATATCGGAATCGTTGCCGTTTACAACTTTAGAGACAGTAGCGATTGATACGCCTGCCTCACGAGCTATGTCGCGTATGGTTATTGCCATACTACTCACTCTCATCCTGCGGAAATGAAGCATCGATCTCGCACTCGATCTCTTCCACGGTAGGAAGGCTATCCTCTAGACCGGCGGGCAGGGACTCTGTAAGCTCTTTCTGCCAGCCAGCCACCCCGATGGGATTCTCAAGACCCTCGAGGGCATACCTAACAATCATGTCGTTCTTTTCGCGCACAAGTAGAAGCCCGATAGTTTTGCCGTCACTCTCATGTCGCAGGACGTCATCCACCACATTGCGGTAGAGGTTGAGTTGAGATACATAGCCCGGCTCGAATTTCCCCGCCTTAAGCTCTATCACCACGTAGCATCGCAGTTTGAGATGATAGAAGAGCATGTCGATGCGGAAGGTATCACCGTCTATCTCAAGCTCCACCTGTCGCCCCACAAAAGCGAAACCACGCCCCAGCTCGAGCAGGAAGTCTTGGATGTGCTCGGTGAGTTTCCTCTCAATCTCAAGCTCACGTCTAGGAATGTCTGTCCCCAGGAAGTCGAACAGATAGGGGTCCTTGAACACTTGGATGGCGAGGTCGGAATCCACAGGAGGCAACGCCTCCTCGAAGTTGCTCACCACCCTGCCCGAACGCTCCTTGAGGCAAGACTCGATCTGTACTGCGAGTACGTTGCGGCTCCAGCCCTCTTCGACAGCACGCCGTGCATACCAGAGTCGATCCTCAGCACTGTCGAGCTTAAAGAGAAGTACAAGGTTACTACCCCAGGGCAATTGGGTAACAACCTGTTGTCCAATTGAAGGATCTGGCCACTCTTGGGCAAAACGACGCATGTTTTTAAGGTTGGAGGCAGAGAAGCCCTTCATATCAGGAAACGATTCCTTAAGATCCAAGGAAATCCTATCTATGACGCGAGCACCCCACCCCTCCCTTTCTTGCGCTTCGAGAATCATTGTACCGATACGCCAGTACATCATGATGAGCTGGGCGTTCGCTTGGAGCGTGACCTTGACTCTGGTGGAACTGATCGTCTGCTTCAGCTGGTCAATGAACGAAGCATAGGACTGCTCCATCTCAAAGCGAGCGGGGGCAGCCGGCATGATGACTCCAGGCACGTCCTTGCCCAAGCGACCCCTCTTGTTCTCGGCCATGGCTACACCGTCCTTTGGTCTATCATCCACGACCTTTTCAGTCTATCGTGCACTATCTGCACAGTGCGAGAGTGCTATCTCAAGTCCCTCGATGAACGAAGTCATATCACAGGAGCTACAGGTAAGTCTAAGCCATACACCCTCATAACCTGACACACTTCCTATTGACTGTATACAACCGAGCTCTGGTGGAAGTTCGGGGGTTGTAAGGAAACGCTCAGGAACTGCGTGGGGAAACTCATGGATTGTACGCCCTATCTCAGAAGGGATAGCTCCTATCGCAGCTACTACACCGGGTGCCTCGGCCAAGGGCGCTGAGTCCTTTACACACATATCAACGTATCTCCCAAACCCATGATGGAGCGCCTTGCGTGCAGCTTGGCAGGTCGGATCGCTCGAGAGACGCGGATGGGCAACAGCGCGCACAC